>NZ_JBIWYK010000472.1:0-2333 GCF_044752385.1 Allobosea sp. CER48
ATAGGCCATGACGGTCGGTTGCGCCCTGGGCGCGCTGCGCCGGCCGCGGGTCGGCCGGGCGTCGGCTTCCTCGTCGTCGCCGCCGAAGAGGGCGGCCCAGAAGCTCTTGCGTCCGGACGCCATGACCGCGCCTTCGTCGAAATCGGCCGTCGCATAGCCCGCGACCGCACCGCCACCGGAGAGAATTTCCGCCTTGGCGAGCTCGTAGCCGCCGAGGGGTTGCCCATCTGCCGGCAGATGCACGGTCTTCTCGTCCGGGAAGAGACGCACGAGCTGGTCGCGCGTCATGCGCGGCCAGGACCGGACCGAGCCGACGTCGAGATGGACGAAGGGCGTGTGCGCGTTGGGGTAGAACCCGACGCCGCCACGCTGCAGGCGCATGCCGATCTCGCGGATGCGCGCGGTCGGCGTATCCGGCAGATAGAAGTCCATCGCCTTGCCGAGCGTGTGCTGGCTGTGCTTGGCGACGGCACGTGAACGCCGGCGGAGCATGGCGTTCGTGCCCGGCGCGCGATATGCGGAGACGACATGGAAGGGCTGGTCCGAGCCGAGCTGGCGCTGCACCTCCCAGACCACGTCGAACAGCCGCGGGTCCATGCGGATCGGCTCGTCGGTGCGCCAGTCGCGCAGGGCCCAGTTCAGTTTTTCCAGCGCTGCCGAATCGTAGCGCCCGTCACGCTTGAAGGTGACGGTCGTCTCCTCCTTGGTGTGCATGTGCCGGATCGTGATCGTGCGGGTGTCGCCGAAGGCGGCGGCCTTGTCCGTGCTGCGGACCGTCACGACCAGGGCGACGCAGGCCAGGCCCAGCGTCAGGAAGCGGCGCATTGCAGGCTTCGAGCCGGGCGGCAACCATCCCGCAAGCTTGGCGTTGATCCTGCCCAATCTGTCTGACCCGTCTCGGTGCCCCCGCCGAAGCGGCGCGATGAACGTGAACGAACAGTTGCGGAGAAGGGTTAACGGCTCGTTAGCAAGCCGGCAATCACTGCCCCCGAATTTTCTGGGATCATGTGGCTAAAGACGGATAATGGCAAAAAAAGAGCCCGCCTTGCGGCGGGCTCATTTCAGCCACGTTGTTCCAGGGCCTGCCGCACCATGCGGTGGAAGCCGTAGACATCGTCGAAGCGAGTGACGTGGCCATCCGCGCCGACAACGATCGTGTTGTAGACGAGATGGATCGCGAGAGGCTGCGGCAGGTTGATCCGCCGCTCGCCCGAGCCGATCAGGCGCTTGAGACGTTCATGCGTCCATTCGGGGCCGAGCACCTGGTCGGCCAGCGCGAAGGGGTTTTCGACGCGCACGCAGCCATGGCTGAGCGCACGGCGCTCGCCGGCGAAGAGCCGGCGGTTCGGCGTGTCGTGCAGATAGACCGCATGCTCGTTCGGGAACATGAACTTGATCCAGCCGAGCGCGTTACGCTCACCCGGTGGCTGGCGCACCGAGATGCCACCGCCCTTGGTCCGGGTTACGACATAGCCGCGCTTGGCCGCGTAATCCGGATCGGCCGCCAGGCCGGGAAGGAATTCCTTCTTCAGGATCGAGGGCGGCACGTACCAGGACGGGTTGACGATGACGTGGTCCATCTTGTGCGAGAAGATGGGCGTCGCCGATTCCGGCTTGCCGATGATGGTGCGGGCCTCGTGCACCACCTTGCCGGAGCGGATCACGCGTACGCGCATCTCCGGCACGTTGACCATGATGTGGTCGGTGCCGAGATCGGGCGGGAGCCAGCGCCAGCGCTCCATCTGCGCGACGATGTCCTCCTCGCCGCGCGCGGTCGCGGGCTTGCCCAGGGCTGCGAGCGTCCGTTCGCTCAGAATGCCGTTGGCCGGCAGCCCTGCCTTCTTCTGGAAGTCGGCAAGGGCCAGCGAGGTCGAGCGGTCGAAGACCGGTTCCTCGCTCGGGCCGAGGCCGAGGCGTGCGCGCACCAGCGGAACGCGCTCGTCGCGCATGCCGAGCTTGAGTGGCGGGCCGGCGGGGATGCGCACCAGCGGCGTGTCGTCGAGATGTTCGCGCATCTCCGCGAGCTTTGCCTTGAGGCGCCGATAGCCCTCATGCGGCGGGTTGTAGGCGGCGAGAACCGCGCCGGCATCGCCGGCGCCGGCAAGCTCGGATAGCACTTCGGTTGCCGACGGCAGGTAGAGCGTCGGCGTGATCAGCTTCGAAAGGCGGCGCGGGTCGATGCGGCCGCCGCGGGCGTCGCGGGCATAGAGCACGGCGAGCGCGGAGAGGCGGATATCGGCCTCGGCGAGCTTGGCCTTGTCGCTGGCCTCGAATGCGGGGAGGGGGTAGTCGCCGGGCCGCAGGCCATCGTCGCTGGCGCGGCCGAGCTGCGC
>NZ_JBIWYK010000473.1:0-2331 GCF_044752385.1 Allobosea sp. CER48
ATTTCCGCGCGACCTCCCCCTGCTCCGGATGCTGGGGTCGCCACCATGAAAAGCAATCTCTCTAACGATCTGCGCTCGGGCGCCCTCGTCTATCACCGCCAGCCCCGGCCCGGTAAGCTCGAGATCCAGGCCACCAAGCCGCTCGGCAACCAGCGCGATCTCGCCCTCGCCTATTCGCCCGGCGTCGCCGCAGCCTGCGAGGCGATCGTCGACGACCCGTCGGAAGCGGCCGAGCTCACCTCCCGGCAGAACCTCGTCGCCGTTGTCACCAACGGCACGGCCGTGCTGGGCCTCGGCGACATCGGCCCGCTGGCCTCGAAGCCTGTGATGGAAGGCAAGGCGGTCCTCTTCAAGAAATTCGCCGGGATCGACTGCTTCGACATCGAGGTCGAGCAGAAGAACATCGAGAAGTTCGTCGAGGTCGTCGCCGCGCTGGAGCCGACCTTCGGCGGCATCAACCTCGAGGACATCAAGGGGCCGGAATGCTTCGAGATCGAGGAGCAACTCAAGGCCCGGATGAAGATCCCGGTCTTCCATGACGACCAGCACGGCACGGCGATCATCGTCGGCGCCGCCGTCCTGAACGGGCTCGACCTCGCCGGCAAGAAGATCGCCGACGTCAAGATCGTCGTTTCCGGAGCCGGCGCGGCTGCCCTGGCCTGCACCAACCTGCTGGTCGAGCTCGGCGCGCAGCGCAAGAACATCTGGATCACGGATCTCGAAGGTGTCGTCTACAAGGGCCGCAACACCCTTATGGACCGCTGGAAGGAGGTCTATGCCCAGGAGACCGATGCGCGGACCCTCGCCGAAGTCATCGGTGGTGCCGATGTCTTCCTCGGCCTTTCGGCCGCCGGCGTGCTCAAGCCGGACATGGCCAAGCAGATGGGGCCGAAGCCGCTGATCCTGGCGCTGGCCAACCCCAATCCGGAGATCACCCCGGAGGAGGCGCTCGCCGTCCGCCCGGACGCGATGATCTGCACCGGCCGCTCGGACTATCCGAACCAGGTCAACAACGTCCTGTGCTTCCCCTACATCTTCCGCGGCGCGCTCGACGTGCAGGCGACGACGATCAACGAGGCGATGAAGCTCGCCGCCGTGCGCGCCATCGCCGCCCTCGCCCGCGAGGCGAGCTCCGACATCGCGGCGCGCGCCTATGGCGGCGAGACCTCGACCTTCGGCGCGAATTCGCTGATCCCGAACCCCTTCGACCCGCGGCTGATCATGCGCATCGCGCCGGCCGTGGCGGAGGCCGCGATGGTGACCGGCGTCGCCCGCAAGCCGCTGGTCGATGTCGAGGCCTATCGCGAGCAGCTCTCGCGATTCGTCTTCCGCTCCGGCTTCATCATGAAGCCGCTGTTCCAGCAGGCCAAGGCCGATCCCAAGCGCGTGATCTATGCCGAGGGCGAGGATGAGCGCGTGCTGCGCGCCGCCCAGGTCGCGCTGGAGGAAGGCCTCGCAGTCCCGATCCTGATCGGTCGCCCGAGCGTCATCGAGAGCCGCATCCAGCGCTTCGGCCTGTCGCTCAAGCCCGGCGTCGACTTCCAGGTGGTCAATCCCGAGGACGACCCGCGCTATCGCGACTACGTCCAGACCTATCTCGACATCGCCGGCCGGCGCGGCATCACGCCGGAAGCGGCGCGCGCGCTGGTGCGCACCAACAATACGGTGATCGCGGCGCTCGCGGTGGCCCGTGGCGAGGCCGATGCGATGATCACCGGCCTCGAAGGCCGGTTCATGTCGCGGCTGCGGCACGTCAAGGACATCATCGGCCTGGCGCCGGGCGTCTGCGACATCGCGGCGATGACGCTGATGATCACCAACAAGGGCGCGTTCTTCCTCTCGGACACGCATGTTAAGCACGATCCGAGCGCCGAGGAGATCGCGGACATGACCGTGCTCGCCGCCGGCCATGTCCAGCGCTTCGGCATCGAGCCCAAGGTCGCCCTGCTCTCGCATTCCGATTTCGGCGCCGCAGACACCCCCTCCGCGCTCAAGATGCGCAAGGCGCTGAAGCTGATCCGCGAGCGCGCCCCGCAGCTGGAATGCGACGGCGAGATGGAGGCCGATACGGCTCTCGTGCCGCTGATCCGCGAGCGCGTCCTGCCCTCCTCGGCACTGAAGGGCGTTGCCAACATCCTGATCTTCCCGAACCTGGACGCGGCGAACATCTCCTACCAGTTCGCGAAGGTGATGACCGATGCGCTGCCGGTCGGGCCGATCCTGATCGGCACCGCCAAGCCCGCCCACATCCTCACCGGCTCGGTGACCGCCCGGGGCGTGGTCAACATGACCGCGCTTGCCGTCGTCGAGGCCCAGGACAGCGCGGCGGCA
>NZ_JBIWYK010000474.1:0-2327 GCF_044752385.1 Allobosea sp. CER48
CCTTTGTCGTTGGCGCGCCCACCGGGAGGTTGGCACCGCCGCCCGTATCGAGCCGGTCGTCATTCGCGCGTTCCTTAGCGTGGATCGCACGGGAATGGAATCATTCGATCTCGCCGAGAAGCTTGAGGCCATCCGCTCCGGCCAGAACCGCGCCGGCGGCAAGGCCGATGAACAGCCCATGCTCCACCACCCCAGGCACCATGTTGAGCGCCTGAGCCAGCAATTCCGGCCGGTCGATGGCTCCAAGACGGGCGTCGAGAATGAAATGCCCGCCATCCGTCACCAGCGTCGTGCCGTCTGCTCGCTGGCGCAGCTTAAGTTCGCCGGCAGAGCCGGAAGCGGCGATGGCCTCGGCCACCGCACGGCGCGTCGCTTCCAACCCGAATGGCACCACCTCGACCGGCAGCGGAAAGCGGCCGAGCTTCTGCACCAGCTTGCCGTCGTCGGCGATGACGATCATGCGGGCGGATGCCGCGGCAACGATCTTCTCGCGCAGCAGCGCCGCACCACCGCCCTTGATCAGGCGCAGCTGCGGATCGATCTCATCGGCGCCGTCGACAGTCAGGTCGAGCTCAGGCGTCTCGTCGAGTGTCGACATGGAAATGCCGAGGGAAAGGGCTTGCGCCTGCGTGGCCTCGGAGGTCGCAACGCAGAGAACGTCGAAGCCTGAAGCGACCTTCGCTCCGAGCAGATCGACGAAGTGCTTCGCCGTCGAGCCGGTCCCGAGGCCAAGGCGCATTCCCGGCCCCACGAGTTCGAGCGCGCGGGCCGCTGCCAGCTTCTTGAGATCGTCAGCGTTCATGTCGATTTTGCCTGGGTCAAGTTACGGAAACCGGCCGCCATCCAGGGGGATGGCGGCGCTGTCCTGCCGCGCCCGTCGCTTCATGTCCAGCGTGCGAGGGACGACGCGCCCTATTTCACCTGCGGCGTGCACACGGTCTTGTCGTCGAAGACGTAGCAGATGCTCATCTCGCCGGTGCGGAGATTGACGCGGAAGATGCCGCCCTCGCGCTCGTGACGCGACGGCATCAGCCCGTAGTCGCTCGGCGCCTGTGGCCCTGCCCCCTCGCCCGTCGGGAAGCAGACCGTGACGCCGACGCCGCCCTCCTTGAGCTGGAACTGGCAGGCACCGACCTCTCCGGTTGCCTTGTCGATACGGTAGACGCGATTCAGGTCGGTCTGCGGCGCGGGAGCGAACTCGAATGGGCCGGCCACGGCAGGCCATGCACCGAGCAGCGAGACGCCGGCTGCCAGCGCCAGACGCGCCGTGCCCGCCCGTGTTGCGATATTCTTCGACATGACATGGTTCCCTGTCGCCGGGGCTGCGACGAATCGAATGAACGATACCATCATGCGCGGCGATTTTGGGGAGGCTGCGACGACCTGCTCTCCCACCAAGGGCTTGCCAGCGTGGCCGCAACCTCCTTTAAGCCGATGAGCTGTCCGCACCGCCAGAAAGTGATGCCATGAGCCTGCCTCCCATCGTCGTCTTCGATCTCGACGGAACGCTCGCGGAGACCGCGCCCGACATCATGCGGGTGCTGAACGTCATCCTGGTGCGCGAAGGCCTGCCGGCCTTGCCGCTGGAGCGGGCACGCGAACTCGTCGGCGCGGGGGCGCGGGCCCTGATCGAGCGCGGTTTCAAGGTTTCCGGCCGGCCGCTCGGCGCAGAGACACTGGAGCGGCTCTTCGAGGACTTCCTGGACATCTATGCCGAGGACGTCGCATCCAACAGCCATCTCTTCGAAGGCGTGCTCGAAGCGCTCGATGCGCTTGCCGGTGAAGGCTATGCGCTGGCCGTCTGCACCAACAAGCCGATCCGGCACACGCGCTTGATCCTCGATCACTTCGGCATTTCCGGTCGCTTCGCCGCCGTGGCCGGACGCGACAGCTTCCCCGTCTTCAAGCCCGATCCGCGCCATCTCACCCTGACGATCGAGGCCGCGAAGGCCGATCCGGCCCGCGCGGTGATGATCGGCGATTCGCGTACAGACATCGCGACCGCGCGGGCGGCCAACATCCCCTCGATCTGCGTGCCCTTCGGCTATACCGACGTGCCGATCGAGACGCTGGAGCCGGATTTCATCATCCAGCATTTCGACGAACTGCCGAAGGCTGTGGATCGCGCCCTCAATCTGGTGCCGGCACGTCCTTGACGGCGTGAGGCGGGGCGACTAGGAGAGGGCCGGTCCGGGCGGCTAGCTCAGCGGTAGAGCACTCCCTTCACACGGGAGGGGTCACAGGTTCGATCCCTGTGCCGCCCACCATTTCCCATTATTATCAAGAATTTGCGAACGCCGCGGGACTTGGCGGCGGGGGCATCATGA
>NZ_JBIWYK010000475.1:0-2323 GCF_044752385.1 Allobosea sp. CER48
CGACGTATGCCGCCGTGCCCACCGCCATGGGCACGAGCGGATTCAGCTTCGAACGATAGGTCACGAGGGCGGTCGCTGCCGTGATCGCGAAGCCGAACGGCCCGGCATCGGCGGCGAGCGTCGCGACCGCGCCGCTGGCGAGCATCAGGCCGAGCGCGATCGGCACCAGCGCGAGCGTGACGACCCGGACGATACGATTGTCGCTGAAACGTTGCAGCCCGCGGCTGCAGGCCAGCGCCAGCAGGGAGGACGGCAACAGCATCGCCAGCGTCGCCACGAGCAGGCCGCTCGTACCGGCGACCTGCCAGCCGACGATGCTGGCGAGCATCACGTTCGGCCCCGGCGCGGTCTGCGCAATGGCGAAGAGCCGCGCGAAGGTCGGCGCATCCATCCAGCCGAGGATGTCGACGATCTGGCGATGCACTTCCGGCACCACGGCATTGGCGCCGCCGATCGCCATCAGGGAGATCGTGCCGAAGGTGACGACCAACTGGCCGAAGATGCCGCGCTCCATCAGATCCGCCGCGCTCCGAGGGAGGCCGCGACAAGGCCAAGCGGGACGAGAATGAGGAGCGTCGGCAGCATCGGCAGCCGCAACAGCCCGACCGCGACGAAGGCGGCGGCAGCCATGACCCAGGCCCAGCGAGCGAGGCCCGCCCTGGTGAGCAGCCGCGCGGCCGTGCCGAGGATCAGGCCGGCGGCGCTGGCGGCGGCGCCCGTCAGCGCGACCTGGGCCAGCGGGTGGTCGGAAACGGCGCCGTAGATGTTCGCGATCGCGACCAGCGAGAGCAGCGGCATCGCCATCAGGGCGAAGACGCAGGTCAACGAACCGAGCGCGCCGCGAAACCGGTCGCCCAACATCACCGCCGCATTGACGGTGTTGGCGCCGGGCAATGCCTGGCAGATACCCATCAGTTCGGCATAGCCGCGATCATCGAGCCAGTTGCGCTCGGCCACGATGATGTGGCGCGCCACCGGGCCGACGCCGCCGAAGCCCATCAGCCCGATCTTGAGGAAGCCGCTGAAGAGGTTCGGCAAGCTTGGCCGGGGCGTGCCCGTCGCGGTTTCGAGAGCTGACATCGGCAATGCTTAGCGCCGCGCTTCCATCGCCATGCGCAGGGCGAAGCCGGCGAGGACCGTCCCCATCAGCCAGCGCTGCACCAGCGACCAGAACGGGCGCGTTTTCAGGAACAGCGCGATGCTGCCCGCCGCCGTCGCGATCAGGGCGTTGACGCTGCCGCTGATGAGGATCTGCACGAAGCCGAGCACGACCGATTGCGCAAGCACGTTGCCGGCGGCGGGGTCGATGAACTGGGGCAGCAACGCGAGGTAGAACATCGCGATCTTGGGATTGAGCAGGCTGGTCAGGAACCCCATGGCGAAGAGCTTGCGCGGCCCGTCATGAGGCAGGTCGCGGACATGGAAGGGCGAGCGCCCGCCGGGCCTCACCGCCTGCCAGGCGAGCCATAGCAGATAGGCCGCCCCCGCCAGCCGCAGCGCGTCATAGGCGTAGGGCACGGCGAAGAGCAGCGCCGTGATGCCGAAGGCGGCACAGAACATGTAGACGAAGAAGCCGAGGATCACGCCGCCGAGCGAGATCAGCCCCGCTCCCCTGCCCTGCGCGATCGAACGCGAGATCAGGTAGATCATGTTGGGGCCGGGCGTCAGCACCATGCCGAGCGCGATGAGAGCGAAGGTAACGAGGGTGGTCGTCTCGGGCATCGGCGCACGCTCCGGCGGAACTGAGCGCTTGGAGCATGGAACGCCATAGCCGGCAATCGCTCCGCCGCAGTAGCTGCCATGCAAGCCCCGGATGCTCGTGCGTGCCCCGTGTCCCGACGGAACCGCCTGCCTCGCCGGCGGTTGTCGCGAGCAAGCGGATGGAGGGGGAAACATGACGCTGTTCAGCCGGCTGCTCTATTCCATTATCGCTTTCGCGCTGCTCGGCGCCTCGATCATCCTGATCGGTGTCGCGGTCTGGCGCACGTCGCACGGCTTCTGGAGCGGCGAAGGCGCGCTCGACACGATGCTCGACGCGATCGGCCTCGTGATCATCGCGGTGGCCGTCGCCGATGTCGGGAAGTTCCTGTTCGAGGAGGAGGTGGTCGCCGATCGCGAGATGCGCCGCCCGGCCGAGGCCCGGGGTTCGCTGACCAAGTTCATGTCGATCATGATCGTGGCGCTGTCACTGGAATCGCTGGTGCTGATCGCCAAGACCTCGCGCGAGACGATGGGAAATCTCATCTATCCCGGCCTGCTGATGCTTCTGGCGGTGCTCGCCCTGGTCGGCCTCGGCCTCTTCCAGCGGCTGAGCCAGAACGCG
>NZ_JBIWYK010000476.1:0-2310 GCF_044752385.1 Allobosea sp. CER48
GGCACCGGGGGCCAAGATCTTCGCGACCACGTCGCTCCTCATCGTCAGCGCGCTCACCGTGATGCTCTCCGCCACGATCCCGACTGCGGTCTATGCCGGGCTCGTGCCGATCATCGCCGGTATCATGGCGTTCTTCTGGGAACGCCGCGACATCGACAGCGTCACCATGGCGCTGATGGCAGCCTCCGCGCAGCTCTTCTTCATCTTCCTGGCCAACCGTCTCTACGCCAGTTCGGTCGCCTCGATCGGCTTCCGGGCCGAGAAGGATGCGCTGATCGCAGAGCTCGAAACCGCCAACGCGAACTCCGACGAAGCCCGCCGCAAGGCCGAGGAAGCCAATCTCGCCAAGTCGCGCTTCCTGGCGACGATGAGCCATGAGCTGCGCACGCCGCTCAATGCCATCCTCGGCTTCTCCGAGGTGATGAAGAGCGAGATATTCGGCGAGCACGCCAACGCCGCCTACAAGGAGTACTCGGCCGACATCCACGGCTCGGGCCAGCATCTGCTTAATCTCATCAACGAGATTCTCGACCTGTCGCGCATCGAGGCCGGGAAATACGAGCTGAACGAGGAAGCGCTGTCGCTCGCCGAGATCGTCGACGACTGCCGGCACATGCTGGCGCTGCGCGCCAAGGCCAAGGGACAGAGCATCCGGTCGCTCTCGGAACCCGACCTGCCGCGGGTCTGGGCCGACGAGCGGGCGATGCGGCAGGCCGTGCTCAACGTATTGTCGAACGCCATCAAGTTCACGCCTCAGGGCGGCGAGATCACGATCAAGGTCGGCTGGACGGCAACGGGCGGGCAGTATGTCTCCGTTGCCGACACCGGCCCCGGCATCCCGGAGAACGAAATCCCGATCGTGATGCAGAGCTTCGGCCGCGGTTCGCTCGCCATCAAGACCGCGGAACAGGGCTCGGGGCTCGGACTGCCGATCGTCAAGGGCCTGATCGACCTGCATGGCGGTGGCTTCAGTCTCAAATCGAAGCCTCGCGCAGGTACCGAGGTGACGATTACCCTGCCCGCCGAACGCGTGATGGACACGCTCGCCGCACTGCCGGAGCCGGCATCACGGGCAGCCTGAGACACGGTCGCAACGCCGAAACCGCGCCCGAATATCGCCCCATCGATCGGGAACATTGCAACAGCCTCGTTCGGGGCGCCTTCACTCCTTCTCGGACCCTCGGATCATGAACCGGAAAACGCGCGTCGCCGTGCTCTATGGCGGAAAGTCGGGCGAGCACGAGGTGTCGCTGAAATCGGCTGCCTCCGTCCTGCGCTACCTCGACCGCGACCGGTTCGAGCCGGTCCCGGTCAGCATCGACAAGCAGGGCTGCTGGCAATGCCACGACCTGCGCCGCATCGAAGCCAGCAACGGCGACAGCCTGCCGATTCCGGCGGATTCACCGTCGATCCGGCTCGAGCCGCACGGCGAACGCACCGCCATCCTGCCGGCCGACACCGCAGCGCCGACGATCGAGCCCGTCGACGTGGTCTTCCCGGTGATCCACGGCCCACTCTGCGAGGACGGCGCAGTGCAGGGCCTGCTGGAGCTCTCGGGCGCCGCCTATGTCGGTTCGGGCGTGCTGGCATCCGCCGTCGGCATGCACAAGGACATCGCGAAGCGCCTTGCCGCGCTCGCCGGCCTCCCGGTTGCGCCCTATCTCGCGCTGTCGCGCCGCGATTATCGCCGCGACGTCGATGGCTCGTTAAAGGCCGCGCGTGAAGCGCTGACGCTCCCCATCTTCGTCAAGCCCTGCAACATGGGCTCCAGCGTCGGCGTGCATAAGGTCAAGCGCTGGGAAGAGCTGGACGGCGCGCTCGCCGATGCCTTCCAGTACGACACCAAGGTTCTGATCGAACAGGGCATCGATGCCCGCGAGATCGAGGTTGCGGTGCTCGACGGCGATCCGCCGGTGGCGAGCGTCGCGAGCGAGCTCAACGCCGGCCCGCAGCACGAGTTCTACTCCTACGAAGCCAAGTACATCGATCAGGACGGCGCTACCGTCGACCTGCCGGCGAAGCTCGACGACGAACAGATGGCACGCGTGCGCCAGCTCGCGATCGACGCCTTCGTCGCGCTCGAATGCAGCGGGCTGGCACGGGTCGATTTCTTCCTCGACCGTCGGAGCGGCGCCTTCTTCTTCAACGAGATCAACACGCTGCCGGGATTCACCGCGATCAGCATGTATCCGAAGATGATGGAGGCTTCGGGCCTGCCCTACCCGGCCCTGATCACGCGCCTGATCGAACTGGCGCAGGAGCGCCATGCCGAGCGGGCCGCCCTGAAGACCGACTACGCGTCCTGATCCG
>NZ_JBIWYK010000477.1:0-2309 GCF_044752385.1 Allobosea sp. CER48
AGTGCCCGGGCGATCTCTTCGGCGGCGAGCGTCGGGGCCAGTGTGCCGGAAGAGACGGCGGCCTCGAGCTCCGGCGTGCGGGCCTTCAGGCCGGGATCATGCCGGAGCTTGGCCTGGAGACGGTCCTGCACCATCGCCCACATCCATTTGACGTCCTGGCGCCTTCGCTTCTCTGCGATCAGGCCCTTTGCCTCGAAACGGGCCCGGTGATCCTCGATCTTGCTCCAGAGGGCTTCGAGCCCTTCACCGGTCAGGCCCGATATGGTCACGACCGGGGTGCTCCAAAGCGTCGATGCCGGCGCCAGGATATGAAGCGCCGCCTTGTACTGGGCTGCAGCCGCGCGGGCCGCGGTCGCGCCCGGACCATCGGCCTTGTTCACGGCGATCATGTCTGCGAGCTCGATGATGCCCTTCTTGATGCCCTGCAGCTCGTCGCCGGCATTCGGCAGCATCAGCACCAGGAAGAAATCCGTCAGGTCGGCGACGGCGGTCTCGGACTGCCCGACGCCTACCGTTTCGACCAGGATGACGTCGAAACCGGCGGCCTCGCAGAGCAGCATGGTCTCGCGGGTCTTGGCCGCGACGCCACCCAGAGTGCCGGAGGAGGGCGAAGGCCGGATATAGGCGTTGGGATCGACGGAGAGCCGGGCCATCCGCGTCTTGTCGCCGAGGATCGAACCGCCGGTGCGGGTGGACGAGGGATCGACCGCGAGCACGGCCACCTTGTGGCCTCTCGCCGCGAGATAGCTGCCAAGCGCGTCGATCGTTGTCGACTTGCCCACGCCGGGAACGCCGGTGATCCCGACGCGGACCGCGCGGCCCGTGTGGGGCAGCAGACGCTGGATCAGCGCCTGTGCCTGCTCGCGATGGTCGGCGCGGCGCGATTCCGCCAGCGTGATCGCGCGGGCCAGCGCGGCGCGCTCGCCGGCGAGGAGTGCGTCGCCGAGCGAGTCGGCAGAGGGAATGCGATCGGCCATGGCGTCAGTTAGCAAGCCGCCGCCGAGGGCGACAAGGCGTTCGAGGCACGGCCGTTGCTTCATCACTGTGTCATGCGCGCATCTTGAAGATTTGTGCGTCCGGTGAGACGACTGGGCGATGATCGGCGTGGCGATGCGTTTTCGTGGTGTTGTCTGGGCATTGCTGCTGCCGCTGGTGCTTGCGGCCTGCGCGACACCGCGCACGCTGGAGCTGAGCCAGGCTCCCGCAGCCGACATCGCCGGCACTGTCGAGATCTACGTCGCGACGACGCGCGAGCCTTCGGCGCAGCCGGTGTATTTCAGCGGCGAGCGCGGGCCGAAGCTCTCCTTCGCGCGGCTCGACATCACCGTGCCGCGCAGCCACAAGCCCGGCAGCCTCGAACTGCCGAGCTCGGGGCCGGGCGACCCTTCCAAGTATTTCACCGCGACCTATCTCCAGCGCCTCGATCTCGCGCCGGTCATTGCGGACGTTCGCAAGGAGCTCATGCGCCGCCCTGCCAACCAGCGCGACGTGCTGGTCTTCGTCCATGGCTACAACACGAATTTCGCCGATGCGGTCTACCGCTTTGCCCAGATCGTCTACGATTCCGGCTTCAAGGGCGTGCCGGTCCTGTTCTCCTGGCCCTCGCGCGGCGAACTGCTCGCCTATCCCTACGATCGCGAGAGCGCCTTCTATTCGCGGGATTTCCTCGAGGCCAACCTGCGCGGGATCGCCCGCGATCTCGGAGCCGGGCGCATGGATATCCTCGCCCATTCGATGGGCACGCTGCTGACGCTGGAGACCCTGCGCCAGGCGGCCATCCGCGGCGACGGCGCCTTCGGCGGCAAGCTGCGCGACGTCATGCTCGCTGCGCCCGATGTCGATCTCGACGTCTTCAAGACGCAGATGGCCCAGATACGGCGGCCGGTCACGGTCTTCGTGTCCTCTGATGACCGGGCACTCGACTTCTCGCGTCGCTTCGCGGGCGACAAGACCCGGCTCGGCGCCGTCTCCGCAAAGGACACGGAGACGATCGCGCAGCTCGAGAAGCTCGGCGTGCGGATCATCGACATCTCCGAGGTATCGTCCGGGGACAGCCTGAACCACGGCAAGTTCGCGTCCTCACCGCGGGTCGTGCAGCTCATCGGCGCAAGGCTGCAGCAGGATCGCGGCATTGGTTTCGCCGGGCCGCAATTCGGCGACCGGATCGGCGATGTCGCTGGAGGCGTGGTCGGAACCGTGGGTTCGACCGTCGGCCTGGTCGTGACCGCGCCGTTGACGATCCTCTCCGGCGGGCGGTGATGTGACCTCGCTGCAACGGCTGCCGGCCGGCGTGGCCGGGTCGCAGTGCC
>NZ_JBIWYK010000478.1:0-2290 GCF_044752385.1 Allobosea sp. CER48
TTGGCCATTCCTGTGTCCTTAGTTCGGCATTCGATGCCCGAGCTGAATTCTGGCGCGCTGCGGAAAGGGCCCGCGAGTGCCGGCAGCCACGGATTGTGACGACCCAGTGTGCGCGAGATGCGGTCGAACAGTGGGGCTGGCTTCCGCCTGTATTCTCCGATCGTCTTTCAATCGGCTAGGCGAGGAAGTGGCGGACAGGGAGGGATTTGAACCCCCGATACCCTTGCAGGTATGCCGCATTTCGAGTGCGGTGCATTCAACCACTCTGCCACCTGTCCGCGGTCGCCTTCGGTCGAAGCGAGGCGGTTACTACACAAGCGACGGCCGGTGGGCAAGCCTTCTCGGCGGGAGAAATCCACCGTTCCCCACCGCTTTTGCTTGACCTTCCTCCCGGGCGCGACTATCGAGCACCGTCCGGCGCGGGGAAACCTGCGCCCGATCTCTTTTGGCCTGTGCGCTGCGTCGCGGCCGTAAGAGCAAACCAGACCACGCAATCGACTGCCAAAAAGCCGTCCCGCATGTGCATCCATTCCGGAGGCCATGACAGGGCGGGGCCGAACATGGAGGACAAAATGTTCGCAGTCATCAAGACCGGCGGGAAGCAGTTCCGCGTCGCCGCCAACGACAAGATCACCGTTGCCAAGATCGAGGGCAACCCGGGCGACACCGTCGCTTTCGGCTCCGTGCTGATGCTCACCGAAGGTGAGAAGACCACGCTCGACGTGAAGGCCCTCTCCGAGATCACCGTCGCCGGTGAGATCGTCGAGCAGGCCCGTGGCGAAAAGGTCATCGCCTTCAAGAAGCGCCGTCGCCAGAACTCGAAGCGCAAGCGCGGCTTCCGCGCCGAGCTGACCGTCATCCGCATCACCGACATCCTCACCGGCGGCAAGCAGCCGGAGATGAAGAAGGGCGATGCCGCCGCCGCTCCGGTCGCCGCCAAGGCGAAGGCTGCTCCGAAGGCCGCCAAGGCCGAGGCCGGCGAGGAAGCTGCTGCGCCCAAGAAGGCCGCGGCGAAGAAGGCTCCTGCCAAGAAGGCCAAGGACGAGGCGTCCGAGGCCTGAGGTCGGATTTACCGGCGTCGACATCTACGCCGGACCATCATCGTCGAGGCTTCGCTCTCGCTCTGTCACTCCTGACAGAATGGTGTTCCGGCATTTCGTATCCGAGACGGGTGGCCTTTGCCCTCGTTTCGGGTTAGAGAGACAGCACAAGTTTTGAGGTAGGGCGTTATGGCTCACAAAAAGGCAGGCGGCTCGTCGCGTAACGGCCGCGATTCAGAAAGCAAGCGACTCGGCGTGAAGCGCTTCGGCGACCAGGCCGTCGTTGCCGGCAACATCATTATTCGTCAGCGCGGCACGAAGTGGCATGCCGGCGCCAATGTTGGCATGGGCAAAGACCATACGCTTTTTGCCACGACGAACGGCCGCGTCCGATTCACGACGAAACTCGGCCGAGCTTTCGTCAACGTAGTCCCGGCCCAAGAGGCCGCAGAGTAAAAGGCGGATAGGGAAATCTCTCGATCCGCCGGTTCCATCGAACCGAACGGATCAAGGGTTGAAGGCTCGAAACGGGTCTCCCGAAGGTCAGCGAAGGGGAGATGGGACCGAAGTCCCAGCTCCCTTTTTTCGTTTGCGCCGACGGAGAGACCGATGTTCCCCGAACTGACCCGCGACGATGTCTTCCGGCTCGAGACCCGGCGTCTCTGGCTGCGCTGGCCGCGCATGGCCGACGCCAACGCCATCCTGCGCCTCGCCGGCGAGAAGGCGGTGGCCGAGATGACGGCGTCGATTCCCCATCCTTACCCGTCCCAGGCGGTCGAGCCTTTCGTCTTCGCGACGCGCAAGGGCAATGCGCTCGGCGATCACCTCGTCCTGGCGATCACCCCGCGGTCGAAGCCGAACGAACTGATCGGCATGATCGGAGCCCATAAGCAGGCCTCCGGCACGCCCTTCATCGGCTACTGGCTCGGCACCCCGCACTGGGGCAAGGGCTATGCGACCGAAGCGGTGCAGGGTTTGATCGACACCCTGTTCTCGCTGGTCGACGTGCCGGCGATCGAGGCCGATACCCGCGTCATCAACCCGGCTTCGCGGCGGGTCCTGGAGAAGTCCGGCTTCCGGGCCGAGGGCTCTTTCCTGAAGTCGCTGCCGGCGCGGGGCGGGCTGTTCCCCTGCGAGCAGTTCCGGCTCGACCGCTCGACCTGGGCGGCGCTGAAGAGCTGGGGCGCCAGCGGCTGGACACCGCATCCGGAACTCGACGAGGGCGATGCCGAACAGTCGGCTCTGGAGCC
>NZ_JBIWYK010000479.1:0-2287 GCF_044752385.1 Allobosea sp. CER48
AGATTGCGGATATCGACGCCGCCATCGTCGCGGAGGCCGACTGCGCCATCGAGGCGGGTGGAGCCGGCGAAGACGGGAGCGACCGGCGGCGGCATCAGCCCCTCGATGCGGGCATCGAGCGCGAGCGCGAGCCGGCGCTCGGCACCGGCTCGATTGAGCGTGGCGGAGCCATCCGCACCGATCGTCGGCCCAGCGGTGAAGGTCAGGTTCGAGCGGAAGGCATCGAGCGGCCCGTCGCCGTTGAGATCGAGCTTCACCGGCGGCTCGCCAGGCAGCCCCGTGGCCTTCGAGATCAGGCCGCCGGCCGGCTCGTCGAGCTTCGCGGCAAGCTGCAGCCGGGTGCTTTCCGGCACGAAGGACAGGGTGACATCGAAGCTGCCGCCCATGTCGAGCCGCTTGGCCTGGAGCTTGAGATCGAGACCCTCGTTCGGCGGGCCGAGCCGGGCCGCGCCGCTGGCGCTGAGGCGCGCCGCCGCGCCGACCACCGGCTCCCCCAGCGCCAGCTCGTTGAGCTGGAACGCGCGCACGATCACCTTGAGCGGCAGTTCGGGCAGAATCGGCTCGTTATTGGCTGGCGCGGTCCCGGCAGGCTGCGGCGCGGGCTTGCGCAGGATCTCGAGCTTGCCGATTTCGAGCCGGTCGACATCGAGCCGACGCAGCAGAAGGGCGCTGCGGGTCCAGATCAGGCGGACGCGATCGAGGCGCAGCCAGACGCCGTCGCGATCCGAGAGGACGATGTCGCGGATCTCGACGTCGGAGGAAAGAGCGCCGTTGACCTGCCCGATCGAGACCTGGCTGGTGTCGCTGGAGAGAGCCTTCGAGATCAGGTCGGCGACGACGCCCCGGTCGGTCTGCGCATTCTGAGCGAAGCCGCCGAAATGAGCGGAGGCGAGGAAGCCCGCCGTCAGGAGGAAGGCGAACAGCGCGAGGCGAGGCAGAGTGAGAAGGCGGCGCATCAGAAGGCCTGCCCGATGCTGACGTAGAGAGCGACCGGCTTGTCGCCTTTGCGCGGGTTAAGGGGCGCGGCGACGTCGACCCGGATCGGCCCGATCCCGGTATAGTAGCGCAGGCCGAGGCCGGCAGCCATCTGCAGCTGTTGCTTTCCGTCCGGCAGTGTCGATTCGAAGGCGGTGCCGGCATCGAAGAAGGGCACGATGCCGATGGTCTCGGTGATCTTGATGCGTGCCTCGGCCGAGAGCTCGAGCAGGCTGCGGCCACCGACGAGCTGGTTCAGCGGCCCCAGCGGCGAGATGCTGCGATAGGCATAGCCCCGCACCGAGCCGCCGCCGCCGGCATAGAAGCGCCGCGTCGCGGGGATTTCATCCAGGCTCGCGCCCGAGATCGAACCGAAACCGATACGGCCCGCCAATACGTAACGGGCGTCCTCGTCGAGCGCATAATACGCGGAAACCGCCGCCTTGGTCTGGTAGATGCCGACCGTGGAGCCGAGGAAGGTCGGATACGGCGTAAAGGACGCGTTCACGCGAAAGCCCCGCGTCGGATCGAGCAGGCTGTCGGTGGAATCGTACTTCACCGACAGCGGTATTCCGACGAGCGTATAGGTCACCTCGCCCAGCACGTCGCTGGTCTGGCCGCGTTCCACCTCGAGGCCGGCCTGGACCGAGAAGGTATCGCTGAACCGGCGCATGATCGCTGTGGTGAGATTGGCGTAGCGGGCGGTATAGCCGCCATAGCGCTGCGTGCCGACGCGCTCGCGCGTCGCGACTCCATCGAGCAGCCAGTCGTATCGGCTGCCACCGAGCGCCGGCTTGATGAAGCTGAAGCCGAAGCGCGCGCCGATATCCGACTCGTTGAAATCGCCGAAGCTCTGGATCTTGGTGCCGTCGATACGCGGCGCCAGGAAGAGGTTGCCTTCGAGGCGCAGCCGCTCGGCGCCCCCAAACAGATTGCGATGCTCCCAGTAGGTCTTCACCGCCGGGCCATCGATCGTCGAATAGCGGGCGGAGAAGCCGAGCAGCCGCTTGGGCCGTTCGGTGACCTCGACGAAGATCGGCAGATTGCCTGCGCGGTCGAGCTTGCCGCCCTCGCGGATACGCACCGAACCGACCGCGGGGATCTTGGCGATCGAGCGACGGGTGTCGGCGAGGGCCTTGGGCGAATAGGGATCGCCCGGTTCGAGATAGATGAACGAGCGCACCACCTCGGGCGGAATCTCGTCCGTCTGGCCAACGGTGATGTCGCCGAAGCCGGCGAGCGGGCCGGGATCGACGACATAGGTCACATCCATAATACCTGTGGCGTGGTCGACCACCGGCCTGAGCTCGAT
>NZ_JBIWYK010000480.1:0-2279 GCF_044752385.1 Allobosea sp. CER48
CCGCGGGATCAAGGACCTGCCGATCATTCGACCAGGCCAAACGACTCTGCCGCGGCGCCTGCCACGATCTTGTCGACAAATAATATGCAATATGGCATAACAGCATCGAGAGCGGCCGGAGCCCGTCCCGATGCGGGGCTCGGTCCAACCGCGAAACGAGCAGGAGAGCGCGATGAAGGCCAAGATTTTCTCGGGCGTGATCCCCGCCCTGATGACGCCATGCAAGGCGGATCGGACGCCCGATTTCGATGCGCTGGTGCGCAAGGGTAAGGAGCTGGTCGCGGCCGGCATGTCGGCCGTGGTCTATTGCGGCTCGATGGGCGACTGGCCCCTGCTGAACGATGCGCAACGCATGGAGGGCGTGGAGCGGCTGGTGAAAGCCGGCATCCCGGTGATCGTCGGCACCGGCGCGGTCAACACGGCTTCGGCCGTGGCGCTTGCCGCCCATGCCCAGAAGGTCGGCGCGCAGGGGCTGATGGTGATCCCGCGCGTCCTGTCGCGCGGCACGGTCGTCCTCGCCCAGAAGGCGCATTTCCAGGCGATCCTCTCGGCCGCCCCCGATCTGCCCGCGGTGATCTACAACAGCCCCTATTACGGCTTCGCCACGCGGGCTGATCTGTTCTTCGCGCTGCGGGCCGAGCATCCGAACCTCGTCGGCTTCAAGGAGTTCGGCGGCCCGGCCGACATGCGCTACGCGGCCGAGAACATCACCAGCCGGGACGACGACGTCTCGCTGATGATCGGCGTCGATACGGCCGTCTTCCACGGCTATGTGAATTGCGGCGCGACCGGCGCGATCACCGGCATCGGCAACGTGCTGCCGAAGGAAGTGCTGCATCTGTGCAAGCTCTCCGAGGCAGCAGCCCGGGGCGATGCCGAGGCGCGCCAGCGGGCGCTCGAGCTGGAGCAGGCGCTCGGCGTCCTCTCTTCCTTCGACGAAGGCCCCGATCTCGTGCTCTATTTCAAGCATCTGATGGTGTTGAGGGGCGACAAGGAATACGCCCTGCACTTCAACGAGACGGATATGCTGACCGAGAGCCAGCGCGGCTATGCCGAAGCGCAGCTGAAGCTGTTCGACAGCTGGTACGCCGCCTGGACGAAGCAGCCCGGCGCCGTGCAGAAATACGCGGCCTGACACGCGAATCTTCGACCCAACCTGCGGCCGAGGATTCAGCCCTTCGCCGCAGGCTCAAGACGTCTCCAGAGACCGGATCCATGGCCAGCTACACCTTTTCCTGCATCGATGGCCACACCTGCGGCAACCCGGTCCGCCTCGTCTCGGGCGGCGGCCCAAGGCTCGACGGCGCGAACATGCTGGAGAAGCGCGCACATTTCCTCCGGGAGTTCGACTGGATCCGCACCGGGCTGATGTTCGAGCCACGCGGGCACGACATGATGTCCGGCTCGATCCTCTACCCGCCGACCCGGCCCGATTGCGACGTCGCGGTGCTTTTCATCGAGACTTCTGGCTGCCTGCCGATGTGCGGGCATGGCACGATCGGCACGATCACGATGGGTATCGAGAACGGACTGATCACGCCACGCGAGCCGGGGCGGCTTTCGATCGACGCGCCCGCCGGCAAGGTCGATATCACCTATCGCCAGGAAGGCCGCTTCGTCGAGGAAGTACGGCTGACCAACGTGCCCGGCTTTCTCTATGCCGAAGGGCTGACGGCGGAGGTCGAGGGCCTCGGCGAGATCGTCGTCGACGTCGCCTATGGCGGCAATTTCTACGCGATCGTCGAGCCGCAGAAGAACTTCCGCGACATGGCCGACCACAGTGCCGGGGAACTGGTTGGCTGGTCGCCGAAGCTGCGCGCCGCGCTCAACGCGAAGTATGAATTCGTGCACCCCGAGCATCCGGAGATCCGGGGTCTCTCCCATATCCAGTGGACCGGCCAGGCGACCAAGCCGGAAGCCCATGCCCGCAATGCGGTGTTCTATGGCGAGAAGGCGATCGACCGCTCACCCTGCGGCACCGGCACCTCCGCGCGGATGGCTCAGCTCGCAGCCAAGGGCAAGCTCAGGGTCGGCGACGATTTCGTGCACGAGTCGATCATCGGCTCGCTGTTCAAGGGGCGCGTCGAGGCGGCGACCACCGTCGCCAACCGCGAGGCGATCATCCCCTCCATCGCCGGCTGGGCCCGGATGACCGGCATCAACACGATCTTCATCGACGATCGCGATCCGTTCGCCCACGGCTTCGTCGTGACCTGAGGCAGGCCTGCCGTTTTCGTGCAGCACTGCCTGCGAGCCGCGATCGGCGGGCGCAAGGCCAT
>NZ_JBIWYK010000481.1:0-2248 GCF_044752385.1 Allobosea sp. CER48
CTTGGTGGTGAACTTGCCTCCCTCGACGGCGTCACCTTCAAGGATTTGTCGAAGCTCGATATCGTCGGGGTTTTCCCGAACTACGCCAGCGCCCATATGGCCTGGAAAGCCAAGGCCCAGCAGACCGTCGATCAGGCGCAGACACGCTACTTCATCGTGCACCTGCACCGTCTGCTCGACCCGGACACCGCCAAGGCCTGAGCCGGCAAGGGATTACGACGACAGGCAGATGGGATTTTCCATCCTCAAGACGCGCGTGGCGCAGGAAGCGCTCGGCCGGTTGCTGGCCGGCTATCTGCGCCTCGTCCAACGCACCAACAGGATCGTGTTCGAGCCGGCCGACATCTATGATGAGGTCCGGTCCGAGCTGCCGCTCATCTTCGCGATGTGGCACGGCCAGCACATCATGATTCCCTTCGCGCGGCCCGACTGGATGCCGGCCTGCTCCCTGGTGTCCCGCCATGGCGATGGCGGCTTCAACGCCGTGGCGCTGCGCGAGCTCGGCATCGGCGCGATCCGCGGCTCGGGCGCGCTCGGCAGGAAGGTCCGCGAAAAGGGCGGCGCCAGCGCCTTCATCGCGATGATGCGCCGCCTTGCTGCCGGTGAAACCATGGTCCTGACGGCGGACGTGCCGAAGCGCGCCCGCGTCGCCGGTCCCGGCATCATCGCCCTCGCGCGCGCCTCCGGGCGCCCGATCCGCGCGGTCGCGGTGGTTACCAGCCGCCGCATCGACTTCAACAGCTGGGATCGCGCCTCGATCGGCCTGCCCTTCGGGCGTTGCGCCATCGTCGTCGGCGAACCGATCCTGGTCGCGCGCGACGCTGACGAGGCCACGCAGGAAGCCGCACGCCTCGCCCTGCAGGCCAGCCTCGACGACGTCCACGCTCGCGGCTACGCGCTCGTCGGCAGCGAGGATCCCGGTGCCGGCCTGCGCGACAAGCAGCAGCAAGCCGCCGGAGCGCCCGCATGAGCGGCAAGGGCGCGATCCTCAGGACGTATCGCTATGCGACCGCGCTGCTCGAGCCGGCCGCCGCAGGCCTCCTGGTCATGCGCAAGCGCCGCGGCAAGGAGGATCCCGAGCGGATTGCGGAACGGCGCGGCTATCCCGGCGTGAAGCGGCCGAACAAGCCGCTGGCGTGGCTGCATGGCGCCAGCGTCGGAGAGACGGTGACGCTGCTGCCGCTGATCGCGAAGCTCCAGAAGCGTGGGCTCGCCGTGCTGGTGACCTCCGGCACGGTGACCTCGGCCAAGCTGCTGGCGGCGCGGTTGCCGGCAGGCGTCATCCACCAGTACCTGCCGCTCGACGTCCCCCGCTACATGCGCCGCTTCATGGATCACTGGCGGCCGGAGCTCTGCCTGATCTGCGAATCCGAGATCTGGCCGAACCTGCTGATCGAGGCGCATCGCCGCTCGATCCCGGTGGTGATGGTCAACGGCCGGATGTCCGAGCGCTCGTTCGCGCGCTGGTACAAGATGCCGAAGACGTCACGCTTCCTGCTCTCCTGCTTCGAGGCCTGCCTCGCGCAGTCCCAGGCCGATGCGGAGCGCCTCGCACAGCTCGGGGCGCCGCGCGTCAGCGTCGCCGGGAACCTCAAGTTCGACGTCCCCGCCCCGCCGGCCGACCCGGACATGCTAGCGATACTCGACGGCATGACGACGGGTAGGCCGGTCTGGATCGCGGCGAGCACGCATCCGGGCGAGGACGAGCTGGTGCTGGCCGCACATCTCGCGATCAAGCCCTACCTGCCGAAGCTGCTGACCATCATCGCGCCCCGCCACCCGCAGCGCGGACCCGATATCGAGGCGCTGGCGCAGGCCAATGACGTCGCCGTGTCGCGCCGGGCCACCGGCGAAAATCCGGAGCGCGACGTCGATCTCTACGTCGCCGACACCGTCAACGAACTCGGGTTGTTCTACCGGCTGTCGCAGGTCGCCTTCCTCGGCGGTTCGCTGGTCGAGGGCATCGGCGGGCATAATCCGATCGAGCCGGCCAAGCTCGGCTGCGCGCTGCTGCACGGCCCCTATGTCCACAACAACAGCGAGATCTTCGCAGCCTTCGACCAGGATGGCGGTTCGCGCTCCGTCCCCGATGCCCAGGCGCTTGCCGGTGCCGTGCATCGCTGGCTCAGCGATCCGGCGAGCGCGCGGCAGGCGGCCCGGGCGGCGGCGCAGACCGCGAGCCAGCTCGGCGGCGCGCTCAACCGCACGCTCCACGCCATCGAACCCCTGCTGATGCGCTCGGCCCTCG
>NZ_JBIWYK010000482.1:0-2230 GCF_044752385.1 Allobosea sp. CER48
AAATACGTGTCAGCGCGCCTGTGCCGCCGCCAGCGCCTGGGCCGAGACGACAGCGTCGGCCGGCTTGCCCGCTAGCTCCGCGAGATGATCGAAGCGCGCGCTGAAGGACCCGACGCCAGAGGTCGCCGAGCGCAGCTCGACGATCAGCCCGGGCATCTCGGCCTCCGGCACGAGGGCCCGGATCTGGTCCCAGCCGCGCCAGCCGGGCCGCGTATCATAGCCGAGGATCTGGCCGCGCCGGGCCGAGATCAGCGCGGACGCGCGCGACATGGCTTCCGAGGGGATGACCACGTCGACGGAGAGGATCGGCTCGAGGAGCACCGGCTTCGCCTGCGGCATCGCCTCGTTCATCGCCAGCCGCGCCGCCTGCCGGAAGGCCATGTCGGAGGAATCGACCGTGTGGTAGGAGCCGTCGGTCAGCGTCACCTCGACATCGACCACCGGAAAGCCGAGCGGCCCCTTCTCGCAGAAGTCGCGCATGCCGGCCTCGACCGAACCGATATACTGGCGCGGCACCACGCCACCCGTGATCTTGTCGACGAAGCCGATACCCTCGCCGCGCGGTCGCGGCGCGACCTCGATGACGACGTCGCCATACTGGCCATGGCCGCCGCTCTGCTTGCGGTGGCGGCCGCGCGCCCCGGCGTGGCCGCGAATGCTCTCGCGATAGCCGACCTGCGGCGGATGGCTGGTGACCGTGACGCCATAGCGCCCGGCGAGCTTCTCCAGCGCGACCCGCAGATGCATCTCGCCCTGCCCGGACAGGCGGGTTTCGCCCAGCTCCGCGATCTGCGTGACCGCCAGCGCGGTGTCCTCCTCCGTCAGCCGCTGCAGGGCGGCGGCGAGGCGGACGTCGTCCTTCCGTTCCTTCACAGCGATCGCGATGGCATGCACCGCTTCCGGCGGCGCGATCGCACTGACGACGCTCGCCCGCTGCTTGCCGAGCATGAAGGCATCGCCCGTGCCGATCCCTTCGAGCTTGGCGAAGGCCGCAACCTCACCCTCCTCGGCCGCCGGCTTGCGGCTCTGCTCGGCCCCCTTCAACGTCAAGACGCCGGCGATGCGGGCCTCGACCCCGCCCGACGACGTCACCACGTCGCCCTCCGCCAGCCGGCCGCGCATCACGCGCGCCAGGGAGAGCTTGCCACCCTGGCTCGAATGCCAGGTCTTCATCACCTGGGCGAGTGGCGGCCCATCGGCGACGATGCCGGCGCGGCCGCGCGTTTCCGCCAGTGTCGGCGCCTCATGCCTGAGCGCCTTGAGCAGCCGCGTCACGCCATTGCCCCGCTCTGCCGCGCCGATCAGCACCGGCACGACATGGCGGTGTTGCAATTCGCGGGCGAGATCGTCGAAGACGCGGTCGCGCGGCGGCTCCATGTCGCCGAGCAACTCCTCCATCAGTTCGTCGTCATAGTCCGCGAGCCGCTCGAGCATGGAGAAGCGTGCCTCCTTCTCGCGGCCGGATTCGTCGATGGCCAGCGGCACCACCTCGCTCGGGGCATGCTCGCGGTAGATGAAGGCTCGTTCCAGCGCGAGGTCGATAAAGCCGACGGCGATGCCGTTCTTCCATATCGGAATCTGGCGCAGCAGCAGGGGCGTGCGCGAAGCGCGCTGCAGGATGCCGAGGGTCTCCCGCACCCGGCGCGAGGCCGTGTCGATCTTGTTGAGAAAGAGGAAGCGCGGGATGTCGGCCTCCTCGAGCTCGCGCAGCACGAGTTCGAGTGCCGGCGCCTTGCGGTCATCCGCCTCGCAGACGACGACGGCGGCATCGACCACCGGCAGCACATGGCGCATCTCGTGCAGGAATTCGACCGAGCCGGGACAATCGATGAAATGGAAGGTGTCGCCGAGGAAATCGACCGTCGCGACGCTGGGTTCCGTGCTCATCTGATGGGCGCGCGCCTCGGGCGCCGCATCGCCGACCGTGTTGCCGGTCTTGACGGAGCCGGTCCGCGAAAGCGCGCCGCAGCGCATCAGAATGCTTTCCAGCAAGGTGGTCTTGCCGCTCTGGAAGGGGCCGACGATCGCAATGCATCGCGGCCCCGCGCGCCTGGTGCCGCTGGCCGTATCTCCCCTGCCGTTTTGTGCTGCCATGACGTCCTCCTTCGGGTTGGACCGCGAGGACGAAAGGCTCACCCGTCATCGACGCGGAGGGAGGCCGGCGCAGCGGGAAGGAAGGCCCCGACGCGCCGGTCGGGCGGCGGTCGCACCGGCCCGAGCGGATCGGGCG
>NZ_JBIWYK010000483.1:0-2221 GCF_044752385.1 Allobosea sp. CER48
AAGCATCACCCGATTCCGTGGCCGGAATCCGGCAGGAGCCGGCACAGGGCTCAGCGATCCTCCGGTTCGCCGCCGTGGTCGAGATAGCGATCGACAGGGATGACGATCTCCTCGTCCAGCTTGCCGATGGCCCTTTCATCCTTGTCGGCATAGGGGATCGCCCCGAGCACATGGCGGATGGCGTTGAGGCGGGCGCGCAGCTTGTCGTTGCTGCGCACGACATGCCAGGGCGCGGCCTCGGTCGAGGTGCGGCCCAGCATCTCGTCGAAGGCGCGGGAATAGTCGTCGAAACGCGGGATGGCCTCGAAGTCGATCGGCGAAAGCTTCCAGCGCTTGAGCGGATCGTGCCAGCGGGCGTGCAGGCGTGTCATCTGCATCTCGCGGCCGATGGTGAGGAAGAGCTTGATCAGGCGGATGCCGTCATGTGCCAGCATGCTCTCGAAGATCGGGGCCTCGCGCAGGAAATGCTCGGTCTGCTCCGGCGTGCAGAAGCCCATGACGCGCTCGACGCCGGCGCGGTTGTACCAGGAACGGTCGAAGAAGACGATCTCGCCGGAGGTCGGCATCTCCGCCGCATAGCGCTGCAGATACCACTGGCCCTTCTCGGTGTCGGAGGGCTTCGGGAGGGCGACGATGCGCGCCTGGCGCGGATTGAGATGCTGGGTGAAGCGGCTGATCGTGCCGCCCTTGCCGGCACCGTCCCGCCCCTCGAACACGATCACGATCCGCTCGCCCTGCTTCGATGCCCAGCGGGTCAGCTTCTGGAGCTCGATCTGCAGCGGCTCCATCTCGCGATTGTAGCGCTTGCGCTTCATCCGCTTGCCATAGGGGTAGTCGCCGCTGTGGTAGGCGGCGTCGATGATCGATTCCGGCAGGGTATCGGCCTCGATGTCGAAGCCCTTCGGCTTGGCGGGCTTGCGCTTCGCCTCCTTCGGAGACGCTTCCCGGGAGCCGCCGGCGGGGGGCTCGCGCAGCTTGTCCGCCTTCACATCCGTCTTGGCCATAGGCGCCTCCTGTTCGGATGAAGCCTAGCCGGCTGTCGCGCGGAAGGGAATTGACGCCCCGGCGTCTTCCGCTCAGGAAGGGCGAGCCGGCCCATGCCGGCTGGCTCCGGGCGCCTCCATGGTCGATATTGCCGTTTCCGATACCGCGACGACGCGGACCATGATCGAGGCGCTCGGCGCGCCCGTGGTGCTGCTGGACGAGCAGGGCGTCGCGCAGGCGCTGAGCCCGGCGATGCGCGCGCTCATCCCGGGGCTCGAGATCGGCAAGTTCCTGGCCCTGGTCCTGCGCGATCCCGATCTCAACGACGCGATCGAGCAGGTTGCGCATGAGGGCGGGCGCAACACCGTCGAGCTGGTCGAGCGGGTGCCGTTCGAACGCGCCTTCCGCATCCATATCGCAGCGCTGGGCGGCGGACGGCGGCGGGCAACACTGCTCACCTTCCAGGATCTCAGCGAGCAGCGCGTGATCGAGCGCATGCGCGTCGATTTCGTCGCCAATGCCAGCCATGAGCTACGCACGCCGCTGGCCTCGCTGCTCGGCTTCGTCGAGACCCTGCAGGGCCCGGCGCGCAACGACGAGCGGGCACGCGAGCGCTTCCTCGGCATCATGCGCGAGCAGGGACTGCGGATGGCGCGCCTCGTCGACGACCTGCTTTCCCTCTCGCGGATCGAGCAGCGCGCCCATGTGGCGCCGGACACGCCGGTCGACCTCGCCGGCATCGCGCGGGAGATCGTCGACTCGCTCGCCCTGATGGCGCGCGAGCGCGAGGTGACGCTGGCGCTGCGGACGCCGCCGGAGGCGCTGCTCGTGCCGGGCGATCGCGACGAACTTCTGCGGCTGATGGAGAACCTCGTCGAGAACGCGATCAAATACGGCAAGCAGGGCGGCGAGGTTGCCATCGCGGTCGAAGCCGGGGAGGACGAGGCCAGCGTCCATGTCCGCGACGACGGGCCGGGCATCGCGCCGGAGCATCTGCCGCGCCTGACGGAGCGCTTCTACCGCGTCGATACCGCCGCGAGCCGCGAGGCCGGCGGAACGGGGCTCGGCCTCGCCATCGTCAAGCACATCGTGCTGCGCCATCGCGGCAGGCTGACGATCGAGAGCAAGCCGGGCGAGGGCGCGACCTTCAAGGCCACCCTGCCGCGTTTCGAGGCGAAGCGCGGCGGCGCCTAGGCCTCCGCACCGGCCGCTCGGGCAAAAGCGCCTGCCGCCCCGC
>NZ_JBIWYK010000484.1:0-2218 GCF_044752385.1 Allobosea sp. CER48
CCGTCGACCACCAGCGGCGAATGCCCGCTGAGCGCGGCCTGCAACTGATCCTGGTCGAGCTCGCCCTCCCAGCGCGCCACGACGATCGTCGCGACGGCGTTGCCGATGAAGTTGGTCACCGCGCGACATTCCGACATGAAGCGGTCGATGCCGAGGATCAGCGCCATGCCGGCGACCGGAACGGCGGGAACGACCGAGAGCGTCGCCGCCAGCGTGATGAAGCCTGCGCCGGTGATGCCGGCGGCGCCCTTCGAACTCAGCATCGCGACGAGCAGCAGCAGGATCTGGTCGGCAAGCGGCAGATGGATGTCCATTGCCTGCGCGATGAACAGCGCCGCCAGGGTCATGTAGATGTTGGTGCCGTCGAGGTTGAAGGAATAGCCGGTCGGAATCACCAGGCCGACGACGGAGCGCTTGCAGCCGGCCGCCTCCATCTTCTCCATCAGGCTCGGCAGCGCCGCCTCCGAGGACGAGGTGCCGACGACCAGGAGGATTTCCTCCTTGATGTAGCGGATCAGCGCGAAGATCGAGAAGCCGTTGTAGCGGGCGACCGCGCCGAGCACGACGAGCACGAAGATCGCGGCCGTGATGTAGAAGGTCGCGATCAGCATCGCGAGATTGGCGACGGAGCCGATACCGTAGCGGCCAATGGTGAAGGCCATCGCGCCGAAGGCGCCGATCGGGGCCGCCTTCATCAGGATCGAGACCAGCTTGAAGATCGGCGCCGTGAGCGCCTGCAGGAAGTCGAGCACCGGCTTGCCGCGCTCGCCCACCATGGCCAGCGAGAGACCGAACAGGACGGAGAAGAACAGCACCTGCAGGATGTCGCCGGAAGCAAAGGCGCCGACGATCGTGTCGGGGATGATGTTCTGCAGGAAGCCGACGACGCTGGAATCATGCGCCTTCGCCGCATAGCCCTGCACCGCCTTGGCATCGAGGCTCGCAGGGCTGATGTGCAGGCCCGTGCCCGGCTGAACGAGATTGCCGACGATGAGGCCGACGATCAGCGCCAGCGTCGAGAAGCAGAGGAAGTAGATCATCGCCTTGCCAGCGACGCGCCCGACCTTTTTCATGTCGGACATGCCCGCGATCCCGGTCGAGACCGTCAGGAAGATTACCGGCGCGATGATCATCTTCACCAGCTTGATGAAGGAATCGCCGAGCGGCTTCATCGCCGTGCCCTGCTCCGGCCAGAAATGGCCGAGCAGGATCCCCGCCGCGATGGCGAACAGCACCTGCACGTAGAGATGTTGATAGAACTTCCGGGGACGCGACGGCTGGGCCGGCGCGACGTCGAGCGTGGTCGCCATGGTCTGCTCCTTGGGTCGGCGGTGATCTTGGTTTTGTTCGAACCGCTGCCCCCCGTTCGCAACCCGCATGCCAACCGCCCAGGCTTCGCAGAAGTAAACAAAATCATATACTTGCGTGGAAAGACCGCGAAGCGCGGCAGCACGATCTGGCGAATGACCGCACAGGGCCCTCTTGATTTGTGCGGAAATCCGCACAACGACAGGATATGGGCTCCCCCTTGTTCGACCCGCGGAAGGGTACCGTCAGGCTGACATGGCTGGTCTTCGGACTGGCCGCCGCGGCGATCGCGATCGCTTCGCTCTTCGTCACGGGCGAAATCGGCCGCAGCCGTGCCATCGCCGGCACGCAGGCGCGCGCCGAGGATGCCGGGACGCTCGCGCTCGCGGTCCTGCGCGGCGAGCTCGAAAAGCAGCGCGCCCTGCCGGTCATCCTGGCGCGTGACCCGGACGTCCGGCAGGCGCTGGCCGGAGGCAGCCGCCACGGGCTCGATCTCAAGCTGGAGGCGATCGCGCGCGAAGCGCGAACGGCGGTAATCTATCTTCTCGGACCAGACGGGATCGCAATCGCGGCCAGCAACTGGAACGAGCCCACCAGCTTCGTCGGCAACGACTACGCCTTCCGCGATTATTTCAAGGGGGCGGTCGCCGACGGAACGGCCGAACAGTTCGCGCTCGGCACGGTCAGCCAGCGCCCCGGCCTCTACATCACCCGCCGGATCGAGGAAGCCGGCAAGAGTCTCGGCGTGATCGTCGTCAAGGTCGAGTTCGACCGGGTCGAGGCGGATTGGCGGGCGCTCGGCGGCCAGAGCTATGTCGTCGACCGGCGCGGTGTCGTGCTGCTCTCCACCATTGAGGACTGGCGCTTCCGGGTCGAGTCCCCGCTCGATCCGGCAACCGCTACGGCAATC
>NZ_JBIWYK010000485.1:0-2218 GCF_044752385.1 Allobosea sp. CER48
TCGCCGAAATCGGCCAGCTCGAACAGCGGCCGGATCTCGCCTTCCAGTGAGAAGCTCGGGCTGCCATAGGGATAATAGTCCTTTAGCGAGAGGTTCTCGTAGGGCAGCGCATCGAGATGAACGGTGCCCATGAAGGGCTCTGGCGGTTCGGCTAGGATGATGGTCGGCGCGAAGCCACTGTCGTCAAAGCCGCGGCGGAAATGCACGCGCGACTTGATCGCAATAACATCGAATTCATCGGGCGCGAGGCCGAGTTGCCAGAGCTCCGAAGGTTCGATGATCTGGACGAGATAGGGGCTGAGCACCAGCAGATTCCCCTTGCCGAATTCGACGCAGATCCAGTCCTTGCCCTGGCCGCGCGCGGTCGTCGCCGGCCCGACGGAGCGCAGCGTGCCGGAGATCCGGATCGGCGCTCCCGCGGATTCATCGAAGAGGCCGCCGATCTCCGCATCGAACGGGTCGCCCGGCTTGGCGCCGGTCTCGATCACGGCGCGAACCGCCTCTGGGGAGGCGATCGTGGCGATCAGCGCGCGTTCGAGCTTCTGCGCGACAATCTCCTCAAGCAGCCAGGTGGCGTAGCCCGAGCGATCGCTGTAGTCGGCGAGCAGGACGGGGCCTTTGCCTTTGGCGACGGCCTCGCGGGCCAGAGCGACCGCCTCCTTCGTCTTGTAGATCTTGACGGTATCCAGCAATGCGTCGCGCCGATGCCAGGTCCACTCGGCCATGTCGCGGATGACGCGCTCGGCGAGGCTGGGGTCGTCATTGGTCAGCACCTGCAGCGACATGCCGGCATCGGGCACGTCGGACCAGGGAAAGCCGAAGAAGACGTTGACAAAGACGTCGGGCTCGCGCGCCTCCCAGATAAGCGCGCGCTGGATGAGATCCGACCAGGGCGACGCGCCGGTCCACATCACCACGGTCGGCGCCATGATCGGGATGCGCAAGGTGCGATGCACCGGCTTGAAGCTGCCGCGTATTGCGCGGACCAGCATGCGCGCCGCGCGCTCGCCCTGCAGATGCATGTCGTAATGCGGGAAATACTTCACGCAGAACGCCATGTCGGCCTGTTCGAGGAAGGATTCGTCCTCATTGCCATGCGGGTCAAAGGTCGCAGTGATGAAGGCCTTCGTCCCCACCACCTCTCGGACGCGCCGGGCGATATCGGCCTCCGGCCTCGCCACGCCGCGCACCGCGAGCGCCCCATGCAGCGCGAGATAGATGCCGTCGAACTGAGGCTGCGCCTTCAGCTCTGCGATCATGATACCGATGAAATGCTCATAGGCGTCCTCGGTCACCCAGCCCGAGCCGGTTCCGGTACGCGGCCAGAGCGGCGAGGTGATGCCGACGAGCTGGACATCCGAGAATTCGCGGGCGACCTGCACAAAACCGCCCATATAGCCCTTGGGGTCGGTCGCGAGCAGGTCTTCGCCGGAGGCTGGGGAGCCCGGATAGATGAAGTCTTCCCGCGTCGTGTCGTTGGGGAGGAATGTCACCGTCTCGTGCGCGAACTGGAGAACGGCGATCCGAAGCTTGGACTGTGTCACAGCGGCCTGACGTCGTAGAACTGGGCAAAACCGATCCGCATGCCGGCGATCCCGCGATAGGCGGTCTTTTCGTAGTAGGCGCCGAGCGGGATATAGGGCACGTCGATGAAGAACTGCTTCTGGATCTCGGCGCAGATGGCTTTCTGAGCCGCGAGGTCCTTGGCGGCAAACCAGTCGAGCCGGAGTTCTTCGAGGCGTGGCGATTTCGGCCAGCCGAACCAGGCCTGATCGCCATTGCCGCGGATGCCGAGCTGGCTTGCGGGATCGAAATTGTTGGTGCCGTTCAGATAGGTGAAGAAGATGCTCCAGCCGCCCTTGTCGATGGGCTGGCGGCTGGCGCGACGCTGGACGACCGTGCCCCAGTCGGTCGAGATCAGCTCGACATTCACGCCGGATTTTTGCAGGGCGTCGGCCGCCACCGCCGCAAGCGCATGGGTCGACGGATAGTCGGTCGGGTCGAGCAGCACGACGCGCTCACCCTTGTAGCCGGCCGCTTCCAGGGCGCGCTTGACGGCGGCGAAATCGCGCTTGCCGACCAGTTGCTCGGTTCCGGCAGTCGTCGCCATCGGTGTATCCGGGCTGAAGACGCCGACATGATCCTTCCAGAGCGAGCGCTCGTCGCCGGTAACTGCGATCATGCATTCGCTCTGGTCGATGGCACCGAGCAGCGCGCG
>NZ_JBIWYK010000486.1:0-2201 GCF_044752385.1 Allobosea sp. CER48
GCAGCCGTCCTATTAAGCAGCGACGACAACGGCCCGGCAGCGGAGACCATGGACGCCATTCCGCTCGATCTGCGCGGCCTGAAATGCCCCCTCCCGGTGCTGCGCGTGCGCAAGGCGCTGAGTACCGCGCGAGCCGGCACCCTTTTTGTCGTGCAATGCACCGACCCGATGGCGGCGATCGACCTGCCCCATCTCACGCATGAGACCGGCGACATTATCGAGCGCCAGGGGGATGCGGACGGCGCCCTCGTCTTCCATATCCGCAAGGCAGCCTGAGCGCTGCACCAGCGAACGGAGTTCAACGACGTGACCGTGTCCCAAGCCGATGTCCTGCGGGCACTCCAACTGGTGAAGCTGCCGGCGAGCGGACAGTCCCTCGCCGCCTCCGGCCGCATCGGCGACATCCTCGTCGACGGCGGCAAGGTGATCTTCGCGATCGGCATCGACGCCACCGAGGCCACCGCGATGGAACCTGTACGCAAGGCGGCGGAAAGCGCCGTCGGCGGCCTGCCGGGCGTGACGCAGGTCCTCGTCGGGCTGACGGCCGACAAGGCCGGCCCCTCGGCAGCGATGCAGGCACGTCAGCAGGCGCAACGCCCGGGCCCCGGCGGAGCGCCGAAGCCCAGCGGCGTGCCCGGCGTGAAGCAGATCATCGCCGTTGCCAGCGGCAAGGGCGGCGTGGGCAAATCCACGACCGCCGCCAATCTCGCGGTGGCGCTCTCCACCCTCGGCCTCAAGGTCGGCGTGCTCGATTCCGACATCTACGGGCCGTCCATGCCGAAGATCTTCGGCATTGCCGGCAAACCGCACATCGTCTCGGGCCGGACGCTCGCGCCGATGGAGGCCTATGGGCTAAAGGTGATGTCGATCGGCTTCCTCGTCGACGAGGAGACGCCGATGATCTGGCGCGGGCCGATGGTGATCTCGGCCATCACCCAGATGCTGCGGGAGGTCGCCTGGGGCGAGCTCGACGTGCTCGTCGTCGACATGCCGCCCGGAACCGGCGACGCGCAGCTTACTCTCGCGCAGCAGGTGCCGCTCGCCGGCGCCGTGATCGTCTCGACACCGCAGGATCTCGCATTGCTCGACGCGCGCCGCGGCGTCGCGATGTTCCGCAAGGTCGCGGTGCCGATCCTCGGCCTCGTCGAGAACATGAGCTACTTCATCTGCCCGGAATGCGGGCATCAGTCCGACATCTTCGCTCATGGCGGCGCCCGCCATGAGGCAGAGCGGCTCCACATCCCATTCCTCGGCGAAATCCCCCTGGCGATGCCGATCCGCGAGACCTCGGATGGCGGGCGGCCGATCGTCGCCAGCGACCCGCACAGCCCGCACGCCAAGGCCTATGTCGCACTCGCGCGGCAGGTTCAGGCCAGCCTCGCCGGCGCTACGCGGGCGGCGCCGCGCATCGTCATCGAATAGCCGCGCCCAGTCAGAACAGCCGGATCGCGGCCGCTTGACGCGGCGTCTTTTTTGTTCTCTTTCTGTTCCAGTTCAGAAAGGCACGACAATGACCGTCCAGCCCGCGCGCCATCTCGGCATCGGCATCGAACGCCCCGTCGAGGAGGTCTACGCCTTCCTGGCCGAGCCCGTGAACTTTCCGCGATGGGCGGAGGGACTCGGCCACAGCTTCGTTCATGCCGAGGGCATGACCTGGCTAGCCGAGACCCCGATGGGAGCGATGCGCGTCCTGTTCAGCGAGCCAAACCGCCACGGCGTGCTCGATCATGCCGTGATCCCCGAGCATGGCCCCGCCATGCACAACCCGATGCGGGTCGTCCCCAATGGCGACGGTTCCGAGGTGGTGTTCACGCTGTTCCAGCGGGAAGGCATGTCCGACGACGAACTGGCGCGTGATGCGGCGATGGTCGTCCGCGACCTCAAGGCCCTGAAGGCGCTGCTCGAGGGGCGATGAAGGCCGCCGGGGTCAGGCCGACAGCGCGGCGAGACGCGCTGCCTCGCGCAGGTCTTCGGGCGTATTGACGTTGAAGAAGGGATCGACGGGGTCGACGGCCCATTCCGCTACGGCGGCGCCGTGGCCTTGCGTCCAGCGGCTGATCTTGCGCTCCCCCGCCTCCAGGGCCCGCCGCAGATCTTGCCGCAAGGCAACCGGCCAAAGCCCGATGGCGTGATGCGCCTGCCCGCCCGAGGCCGCACAGGCCAACGGGGTTCCGGCCGCGGCTCGGGCCTGCTGCAGACGG
>NZ_JBIWYK010000487.1:0-2197 GCF_044752385.1 Allobosea sp. CER48
CACGGACCGAACGCCGGGTGCAGCAGGCCCCCGAGCCGATCCCCGACAAGCCTCTCGAAGGATACCCGACCGTTCCGCCGCCACCTGCCCCCTGACCACGAAACCGGTTGCCAGACGCCCCGATGCGAACTGCGAGCTACGTCATCTTCTGGGCCATCACCGCGATCGTCGTCGTCGCGCTGATCACCTTGCCGATCAGCCTGCAGGCACACCTGATCGCGGGCACGATCGTGGTCGGCGCGATGGTCATCCTGAAGTTCCTTCGGCCAGACGGGGTCTGGCGGCTGATTGCCCTCGGCCTCGGGACCGCGATCGTGCTGCGCTACATCTACTGGCGTACGACAAGCACCTTGCCGCCAGTCAACCAGCTCGAGGACTTCATCCCGGGCGTGATCGTCTATCTCGCGGAACTCTACAACATCGGCATGCTGTTCCTCAGCCTCTTCGTCGTGGCGCTGCCGCTGCCGCGCCGGAAAGCGCCGCTTATCGATCCGCAGAACGCGCCGACGGTCGATGTCTTCGTGCCATCCTACAATGAGGACGCGGAGCTGCTGGCAACGACGCTTTCCGCGGCGATGGCCATGGACTATCCGGCGGGCCGCCTGAAGGTGTACCTGCTCGATGACGGCGGCACGGACGAGAAGTGCAACGCCGACAACTTTGTCGCCGCCAGCGCCGCCCGCGAGCGCCGCGCGACCCTGCAGAAGCTGTGCGAGGGGCTGGGCGCCACTTATCTGACCCGCGCGCGCAACATCAGCGCCAAGGCCGGCAACCTCAACAATGGCCTTGCCAATTCGCAGGGAGATCTGATCGTCGTGTTCGACGCGGACCATGCTCCGGCCCGCAGCTTCCTCAGCGAGACGATCGGCTATTTCGGCCAGGACCCGAAGCTGTTCCTCGTGCAGACCCCGCACTTCTTCATCAACCCCGACCCACTCGAGCGCAATCTCAAGACCTTCAAGGCGATGCCATCCGAGAACGAGATGTTCTACGGCATCATCCAGCGCGGTCTCGACAAATGGGATGCCTCGTTCTTCTGCGGCTCTGCCGCGGTCCTGCGGCGCACCGCCCTCCAGACGACGAACGGCTTCTCCGGCCGCAGCATCACCGAGGACGCGGAAACCGCGATCACGCTCCACGCCACCGGCTGGCATAGCGTCTATGTGGACAAGCCGCTGATCGCCGGGCTCCAGCCTGCGACCTTCACCAGCTTCATCGGCCAGCGCTCGCGCTGGGCGCAGGGCATGATGCAGATCCTCCTGTACCACCGCCCGATGTTCAAACGCGGCCTCTCGCTGCCGCAGCGCCTTTGCTATTCCTCATCGGCCCTTTTCTGGCTGTTCCCGTTCTCACGGCTCATCTTTCTCATCGCGCCGCTGTTCTACCTGTTCTTCGGGCTGGAGATCTTCACGGCCTCGGGCGCCGAGTTCCTCGCCTACGTGCTCAGCTACATGGCGGTGAACCTGATGATGCAGAACTATCTCTATGGCCGCTATCGCTGGCCGTGGATCTCGGAACTCTACGAATTCATCCAGGCGGTCTACCTGCTGCCGGCGGTGATCTCGGTCCTGCTCAATCCGAGCAAGCCAACCTTCAAGGTCACGGCGAAGAACGAGTCGCTCGAGACACGTCGCGTCTCCGAGCTCGGCAAACCCTTCTTCATCATCTTCGCCGTGCTGACGCTTGGCGTCGTCGCAACCTATTGGCGCATTCTCACTCAACCTTACAATGCAGACACCACGCTGGTCGTCGGGTTGTGGAACATCCTCAACCTGCTGATGGCGGGTTGCGCGCTCGGCGTGGTCTCCGAACGTCCGGAAGGTCGAGCCGCTCGGCGCTTCCCGGTGAAGCGCCGTGGCGAGATCACCATCGAGGGGCGGACGGCGCCGATCGTGTCGGAAAATGTGTCGGTCGACGGCATCGCCATCCGCGTCATGTCCAAGGATTTCGACGCATTGCCGGTCGGCTCGCTGGGCCAGGCCTCGTTCGAGACCACGATCGACATGCCGAAGGGCACCCTGCCGCTACGCGTCATGCGCGTTGCTCCAGACGACAAGGGATTGCTGCTCGGCTGCAGCTATCAGCCCAGCGAACCGCTGCACAGCCGGATCATCGCCGACCTCGCCTTCTCCGACGCCGAGAACTGGAGCCAGTTCCAGCAGGCCCGGCGCCAGAACATGGGCGTGATCTACGGTAC
>NZ_JBIWYK010000488.1:0-2183 GCF_044752385.1 Allobosea sp. CER48
GCTCAAAATCTCTTCCCGGCGATCATCGACGCTTTCGCGGCGCTTCAACCAGCGACGCTCCTCGAGCGCGCGCACGGCGCGGCTGACCTTTGTTTTGTGCATGGCCGAATGCGCGCCGATCTCCTTGGCCGTCATCGTTTCGAACTGGCCGAGGGTGGCGAGGACCCGCCATTCGGGGACGGTCAGGTCGTGATGCGGCCCGTAGACGTCGCGGAACGCCTGCGAGACCGCGGCGGCGAGCCGGTTGAGGCGGTAGGGCAGGAATTCTTCGAGGGCGAGTTTCGTCATCGCTTGTTAGTTACAAAATCGACCGTTACCTCTGCAACGATATTCTGGCTCGCGCTTCGGGACCTGCCCGGGGCGGGCCAATGAACCACGGCAAGGCTCGCGCGATGGCTGCGCTCACCGCGAGCTTTCCCTCCGGAGACGAGTCATGAATGTGCAGAATCCAAAGTCGACGGGCTCGGCGAACGGCCCTGCGAAGAGTGCCATTGCGGCCGGCTACATGTCCGGCTTCGGCAACGGCTTCGAGACCGAGGCGCTGTCCGGCGCCCTGCCGCTGGGCCGCAACTCGCCGCAGAAATGCGCCTATGGGCTCTATGCCGAGCAACTTTCGGGCTCGCCCTTCACGGCTCCGCGCACCACCAATGAGCGCTCCTGGCTCTATCGTATCCGGCCGACGGTCGCGCATTGGAACCAGTTCCGGAAGGTCGATGCCGGGTTCTGGCGCACCGCGCCGGCCCGTGAGGTCGACCTGCCGCTGGCGCCGATGCGCTGGAGCCCGTTGCCCATTCCCTCGCAGCCGCTCTCCTTCGTCGAGGGCATCCACAGCATGACCACGGCAGGCGATGCCGGCAGCCAAGGCGGTATGGGTGCGCATGTCTATCTGATCACGCGCTCGATGGTGGACGAATACTTCTACAATGCCGATGGCGAGATGCTGTTCGTGCCGCAGCAGGGCTCCTTGCGGCTCTGGACCGAGTTCGGGATCATCGACATCGAGCCGGGCGAGATCGCCGTAATCCCGCGTGGGGTGAAGATCCGCGTCGAGCTTCAGGACGGACCGGCGCGCGGCTATGTCTGCGAGAACTATGGCGGCGCCTTCACCTTGCCGGAGCGCGGGCCGATCGGCGCCAACTGCCTGGCCAATCCGCGTGATTTTCTGACGCCGGTGGCGGCCTATGAGGACCGGGACGCGCCCTCGCGGATGTTCGTGAAATGGGGCGGCAATCTCTGGGTCGCCGACATCGCCCATTCGCCGCTCGACGTCGTCGCCTGGCACGGCAACTACGCGCCCTACAAATACGATCTGCGCAAGTTCTCGCCGGTCGGACCGATTCTCTACGACCATGCCGACCCCTCGATCTTCACGGTGCTGACGTCGCCCTCCGAGACGCCCGGCACCGCCAATATCGACTTCGTCATCTTCTCGGATCGCTGGCTGGTGGCGGAGAATACCTTCCGCCCGCCCTGGTATCATATGAACGTGATGAGCGAGTTCATGGGTCTGGTCTATGGCGTCTACGACGCCAAGACAGGCGGCGGCTTCGTGCCCGGCGGCATCTCGCTGCATAACATGATGCTGCCGCACGGCCCCGACGTCGATGCCTTCGAGAAGGCGAGCAGTGTCGAATTGAAGCCGCACAAGCTCGAAGGCACGCTCGCCTTCATGTTCGAGACACGCTTCCCGCAGCAGGTCACGGCCTTCGCCGCCCATTCGGAGGCGTTCCAGACCGACTATGGCGGCTACGGCCACAAGCTCACCAAGCATTTCGATCCGAACAAGCCCTGAGACAGAGATGCCTTTTCTCGACGACACCCATGATCCGAAGCTGCGCAGCTTCGAGCTCACCGCGAACGGCCATTCCGAATTCCCGATCCAGAACCTGCCGCTGGGCGTCTTCAGCCCCCCGGACGGCGGGCCGCGCGGCGGCATCGCCATCGGAGACATGATCCTCGACCTGAAGGCGGCGGCGGAAACCGGTCTGCTTGCCGATGTCCGCCCCTTCGTCGACAGCCTGGCGATCCCGAACCTCAATGCGTTCCTCGCCCTCGGCCGTGAGGCCCGCCTTCGCCTGCGGCGTCGGGTTTCGGCCCTGCTGGCCGAAGGAGGCGCCGATGAAGGTCGGGTTCGCTCCTGCCTGCATCCGCGCGCCGGCTGCATGATGCAGGTTCCGGCCCGG
>NZ_JBIWYK010000489.1:0-2181 GCF_044752385.1 Allobosea sp. CER48
GATGCGTCTCGCCTATATGCCGGCCTCCATGACCAGCCCCCATCAGATCACCGTCCGCGTCTATTATGAAGACACCGATTTCTCGGGCGTGGTCTATCACGCCTCCTATCTGCGCTTCATGGAACGCGGGCGCACCGAGTTGATCCGCGCGCTCGGCGTCGAGCAGCGCGAACTCTTCGACGGCGAGACCGCGCTCGGCTTCGCCGTCCGCAAGATGGCGATCGACTTCGTGCGTCCTGCCGTGATGGACGACCTCCTCACCATCGAGACCCGCTGCGTCGAAGCGCGCGGAGCCACCATGGATCTGGAGCAGCGCGTCCTGCGCGGCGAGGATGTCCTGATCACCGCCCAGGTCATGGTCGCCTGCGTCGGTGGCGGCCGGGCCCGCCGCATCCCGGACGGTCTGCGCAAGCGGCTGATGCTCGACCTCTGACGATGTCGCGCGCGCCCATCGACGTCGGCCAGCCCGGCATGTTAGCGCTGTTAACATGAGCTGGAAGCGAGACCGCCCCGAGACGCCACGCGGCTACCACCACGGCAACCTCAAGGAGGAGCTGGTGCGGGCTGCGCTGGGGCTGATCGGCGAGAAGGGGCCGAACGGCTTCACCTTCGCCGAGGCCGCGCGGATGGCCGGTGTCAGCCCGGCCGCGCCCTATCGCCATTTCCGCGATCGCGACGAGTTGCTCGCCGATGTCGCAGCGCGTGGCTTCCAGGCGTTCGAGACCGCCCTGTCGCGCGCCTGGGACCAGGGGCGCCCCGATCCCGAGACCGCCTTCCATCGCCTGGGCCGCGCCTATCTCGCCTTCGCCCATGACGAGCCCGCCTATTATTCGGCGATGTTCGAGGCGGGCGTGCCGCTCGATGCCAGCCCCGAGCTGCGCGCCGCGGCGGACCGCGCCTTCGCCGGCCTGCGCCAGGCCTCCGAGGCGCTGATCGCCCAGTTGCCCCAGGGCAAGCGCCCTCCGGCCCTGATGATGGCGCTGCATGTCTGGGCGATGTCGCACGGCGTCGCCGCCCTGTTCGGCCGCGCCGATGGCGGCCGCCGCCCCCTGCCGATGTCCGCCGCGGAGCTGCTGGAAGCCGGCATGCTGATCTATCTTCAGGGCCTCGGCATCGGCGGCAACGGCGCGTCCAAGCCGGACTGATTCTTTTTCGCGGGCCCCGTTCTTGACATCCGGCAATGTCGGGCGCATCTATGTAAATGTGATTTACATTCACGTCCTGTCATGAGAGGGAGCAATGCCGATCGTCGAGAAGCTGGACGAATATGGGAAAGGAGCCTGGATCGCCTTCGCGGTTCTCGGTTTCATCGTGTTCTGGCCCCTGGGTCTGGCGACCCTGGCCTTTCTTTTCTGGAGTGGACGCATGGGTTGTGGTTACGCGGGAGACCGCTACGAGCACCGGATGAGCCGCCTGCAGGGCAAGATGGATCGTCTGCGTGAGCGCATGGCCGGCCGCGAAGGTGGCTTTGGCGGCGGCTTCGGTGGCTGGGGCCGTGGCGGCCCGTCCAGCGGCAATCGCGCCTTCGACGAATATCGCGCCGAGACGCTCCGCCGGCTCGAGGACGAGCAGCGCGAGTTCCACGACTTCCTGGGCCGTCTGCGCATGGCCCGCGACAAGGCCGAGTTCGATCAGTTCATGAACGAGCGCCGCAACAACCCGCCGGCCAATCCGCCGGCCCAGCCCGACGCGGCCTGACGGCGCCGCCGCCCGGCAGCTCAAAAAAGAAGCCCGCCCCGGAACTGCCCCGGGGCGGGCTTTTCTTTCGCGTGCTCCGCGGAAGGCGGACGCCAGGCCCGCCCTTCCCCTAGAAGCTGACCCTGATCTGGGCGGATCCGCCGATGCGGTTGCCGTTGCCGGAGAGTTCGCCGTCGAGGTTGAGGCCGAGAGTCACGCGCTCGCTGAGCCGGGCGCTGACGCCGGCGGCGATCAGCGCGCTGTTGCGGGCAGCCTCGGCGCCGGTCGCCGTGAAGGCCGCGCCCGGCAGGCCGGCGAGGCTCGCGGTCAGATCGGCATCGCGCTGGAAGTAATGCGCCCAGGCCGCCCGGACGTACCCGGTGACCGGCACCCCTCCGAAGGCGCTGTCGGCATCGAGCTGCAGGCCGAGCTCGCTACGCGAGGTCGCCTCGCTGCGCCGGGCGATGGCGAGCGCCCCGCCGCCGGCCCCCGCCCAGTTCGCCT
>NZ_JBIWYK010000490.1:0-2179 GCF_044752385.1 Allobosea sp. CER48
CGCGTGGGGTTCAATCTATAAGCTGCCGGGTATTGTCCCATCCGGAACGATTGCGAGTAGGCCGATGAGCGCTTTGACCCCCGAGGAGAAGAAGGTCACCGAATGGCTGGCGACCCGCAAGGAAGGGATGGTTGCCCTGCTGCGCGAGCTCGTCGACACGGATTCAGGTTCCTACGACAAGGCGGGCGTCGATGCGGCGGGCGATGTCGTCGCGCGCTTCCACAAGGCGAACGGGCTCGATGTCGAGATCGTGCCGGACGCCCGCTTTGGCGATGCGGTCAAGGCGCGGCTGCCCAACCCGACCGCCAACGACCAGCGCCCGGTGCTGCTGCTCGGCCATCGCGACACCGTGTTTCCGAAGGGCGAGCCGACGCGCCGGCCATTTACGATCAAGGGCACGCGCGCCTATGGGCCGGGCGTTGCCGACATGAAGGGCGGCATCGTCATCTCGGCTTTCGTCGCCGCGGCCTTCGCCGAGTGCGGTGGAATCGCCGCGCCGCTGCTGATGCTCACCACCAGCGACGAGGAGATCGGCTCGCCGTCCTCGCGACCGGTCATCGAGGATGCGGCCCGCGAGTCGCGCTGCGTCTTCAATGCCGAGCCGAGCCGTTTGCCGGCCGGGACCGACTTCGCCAAGGACCATCGGCAATCCGTCACCAGCGGCCGCAAGGGCGGCGTCTTCATGCGCGCTGAATTCATCGGAAAACCGGCCCATTCCGGCGCGAACTACGAGAAGGGCGCTTCGGCCATCGTCGACCTCGGCCACAAGATCCCGAAGCTGCAGGGCCTCACCGATCTGGAAAAGGGCGTCACCGTCAATGTCGGCCTCATCGGTGGCGGCCAGACCGTCAACACGGTCGCACCGCATGCCTGGTGCGAGATCGATCTGCGCTACGTCACGGCCGCGCAGCGCGACGAGATGGTCGGCAAGATCAAGGCGATCATCGAGACGTCGCAGGTGGCGGGCACCAGCGCGTCCCTGACGATCAAGGGCGAGTTCCTGCCGCTCGAGCGTTCCCCGGAATCGGCAGCCCTCTACGACACCTATCGCGAGGCGGCCGCCGCTTTCGGCATCGACGTCATGGCGGAGTTCACGGGAGGTTGCGCCGATTCAGGCTTCACGGCCGCACAGGGCACTCCGACGCTCTGCAGCGTCGGCCCGATCGGCGGCATGGCCCATACGCCGGACGAGTTCCTCGAGGTCGACAGCCTCGTTCCGGCAGCACAGACCCTGGCACTCGCCGTGCTGCGCGCCGCGGCAAAGGTCGGCTGAGCGCTGTTCAGCGGCAGAGCAGGTCGATCTTGCGGCTGAGAGAAGGCTCGTCCTCGCTCAGCCGGTCGCTCAGCGCATGGAGCCAGTTGAAGGCGACCCAGAGCTCGAGCCGATCGTCGATCTCCTCGGGGGCGAACTCTCCGCGCTCCGCGGCGCGCACGAACATCTGTCGCGGCGCCGCCAGCCGCTCCGGCATGAACTTGAAGCGCAGGGCCGCGAGCGCGCTCTCGCTGGTCTGCGCTTCGGCGATCAGCCCCTTGAAGACCCGTCCGGCTGTGTCCTCTCGCCAGAAGCGCCAGAGATCCCGCGTGTAGCGCAGGAGATCGGCGCGCAATGAGCCTTCGTCGGGCACCGGTATCGCAGCATCCTTGTTGGCTCCGTAGATCGCGATGAAGAGTTCGGCCTTGTTGGGCCACCAGCGATAGATCGTCGGCTTTCCGGCGCCGGCGCGGCGCGCGACCTCCTCGATCGAGAACCCGGCATAGCCCTTCTCCGCCAGCACGGCGCGGGCGGCGTCCTTCACTGCTGCCTCGGTTTCGGGGCTGCGACGGGCGCCGATAGAGGCGCGGCTTCTCGGGCGCTGTTCCATTGATCCTCGGAGGTTCGGCTTTCGGGGCGGTCTTGACATAACGAAACGGCCCGTTTAGATTAAGTCTCGATACGAAACGTATGGTTCTTATAAGGATGCTTGCGATGTCGTTGTCGCGACCTTTCGTTTCGGTGCTGGCGCGGCTGCGCTTCCTGCTGCTGGCGATGGTGGGTGCCTACACAGTGCTCAACCTGCTGCTCCTGGTGCTCGCCCCCTGACTGCCCATTGGCCGACCTATGCGGTCACGGCGGTCGCCGTGCCGCCGATGGTGCTGGCGATGGTTCACGCGGTCATTCCGTTGGCGCGGCGGCTGTCGG
>NZ_JBIWYK010000491.1:0-2175 GCF_044752385.1 Allobosea sp. CER48
ACGCCACGCCTGCCGACCGCGACCTGATCGGGACGTTCGACTATATCGTGATCGGCGCCGGCTCCGCCGGCTGCGTCGTCGCCAACCGGCTCGCAGCCGACCGCAGGAACAAGGTCCTCGTGCTCGAGGCCGGGGGGCGCGACGACTGGATCTGGTTCCACATTCCGGTCGGCTATCTCTTCGCCATCGGGAATCCCCGCGCCGACTGGCTGTTCAAGACGGAGCCCCAGCCCGGCCTCGGCGGGCGGGCGCTCGCCTATCCGCGCGGCAAGGTCCTCGGCGGCTCCTCCTCGATCAACGCCATGATCTACATGCGCGGACAGGCGGCGGACTATGACGGCTGGCGCCAGCTCGGTCTGTCCGGCTGGGGCTGGGACGAGGTGCTGCCCTATTTCCTGAAGCACGAGGACCACATCGCGCCGCCCCCCGGCGGCATGCACAAGTCCGGCGGGGAATGGCGCGTCGAGAACCCGCGGGTGCGGTGGGACATCCTCGACGCCGTCCGCGACGCGGCCGAGGCCGCCGGCATCGCCAAGATCGCGGACTTCAACACCGGCGACAACGAGGGTTCGGCCTATTTCCAGGTGAACCAGCGGCGCGGACGCCGGCTCAGCGCCTACCGCGCCTTCCTCAAGCCGCTGCTCGAGCGTCCGGACCGGGAAAATCTTCGCCTGGAAGCGCGCGTCCATGTCGAGCGCATCATCGTCGAGAACGGCCGGGCCAAGGCGATCGAGTTCACCCATGGCGAGGAGAAGCTGAAGGCCGAGGTACGCGGCGAGATCGTGCTCTGCGCCGGCGCAGTCGCCTCCCCGCTCCTGCTCGAACGCTCCGGCATCGGCAGCGGTGCGCGCCTGCAGGGCCTGGGCATCGAGACGGTGGTCGATGCGCCCGGCGTCGGCGAGAACCTGCAGGACCATCTCCAGATCCGCCCGGTCTACAAGGTCCATGGCGTCAGGACGCTGAACAGCGATTATGCCAAGGTCTGGCGCCGGCCCCTGATGGCGCTCGAATGGGCGGCACTGCGCACCGGGCCGCTGACCATGGCGCCCTCGCAGGTCGGCGCCTTCGTGAAATCGGCACCGCATTACGCGACCGCCAACCTGCAGTTCCATTTCCAGCCGCTGTCGCTCGACAGCTGGGGCTCGGGCCTGCATCCCTTCGATGCCTTCACCGCAAGCGTCTGCAATCTCAGGCCGAGCAGCCGCGGCAGCGTCCACCTGCGCTCGGCCGATCCGTTCGACACGCCGGTGATCTCGCCCAATTATTTCGACACGGAGGAGGACCGGCAGGTCGCGGTCGATGCCCTGAAGCTGACCCGCCGGATCGTGGCACAGGCGCCGCTGGCACGCTTCCGGCCGGAGGAATACATGCCGGGCGAGGCGGCCCGGACGGATGCCGAGCTGCTGGAGGCGGCGGCAAAGCTGGGCACCACCATCTTCCACCCCGTCGGCACCGCAAAGATGGGCAGCGACGGCGACCCGACCGCGGTTCTGGACGAACGCCTGCGGGTCCGCGGCGTCTCGGGCCTGCGCGTCATCGATGCCTCGGTGATGCCGACCATCACCTCCGGCAACACCGCCAACCCGACGATGATGATCGCCGAGAAGGGCGCCGCGATGCTGAGGGAGGACGCGCGGCGCTGATCGCCGCCGCCCCGGCTTCGAAACGCCACAAAGCCCGGCTTATGAAGGGGCGTTCCATGCCGGAAAGCGCCATGCCTCCAGCCTCGCAGCCCTCGCAGCATAAGGGCCCCTTCAAGCGGATCGCGCTCGGGGTCGTCCGCGCCGTGCTGACGGCGTTCATCATCCTCGACGAGATCGCGCGGCCGCTCTACCGGCCGCTGATCCGCTGGTTCGCCTCGCTCAGGCTGGTGCACCACCTGGAGGCGGCCGTGGCGCGGCTCCCGCGCCCGCTGGTGCTGCTGGCCTTCGCGGTGCCCTTCATCATCGCCGAGCCGCTCAAGCTGCTCGGCCTCATCCTGATGGCGCGCGGGACGTTCTGGACCGGGCTGATCGTGCTCGGCCTCGCCCATCTCGCCACCTTCCTGATCGTCGAGCGCATCTACGACGCCGGGCGCGACAAGCTGATGAGCTATCGCTGGTTCGCCTGGGGCATTGGCATCGTCACCCGGCTGCGCGACCAGGCGCTGGGCTGGGTGCGCGCCTCCAGCGCCTA
>NZ_JBIWYK010000492.1:0-2171 GCF_044752385.1 Allobosea sp. CER48
CGCGGAGGGCCCGGTATAGACCGCACTCGGTTTCGGGCCGGCATGCTCCAGTACATCCGCCAGCCGCACCCCGGTCCAGCGTGCACAGCCGACGGCACCGAGCCGCCATTGCAGCCCGTCGGTGGCCGGCGAGAATTGCGAACGGCCGTTGCCCGCGCATTCGAGAACGGCCGTGACCGTCACGGCCTCGAAGCGCTGGCGCAGACCCTCGATCGACCAGACGGTGGGGCGCTCGACCTCGCCGTCGATCGTCAGCGTCCAGTCGCGCTCGTCGCCGATCTCCGGCAGCTCGCCATTGTTGCGGATGAAGAAGGCATCGACCGGCGTGATCGGCTGGTCGAGCAGGCCGATGGCCGGCTCGGCATTCAGCGCCTCCTCCTCATAGACATGGAGGCCGGGCTTCAGCCGGCGCAGCAGCGGCAGTTCGATGAGGCGGCGAGGCAAGCGGCCATTGTCTCCGGTGGCACCTCGCCGGGCGACTCTGCCCGCGAGGCCGCACAGAAGACACGTTGTTCCCGCCGCTGTCGACCGCGTACCTGCCGCAGGTCAGCGCCTGGCGACGACCTCTTCCCGCAGCGCCCGGCGCAACACCTTGCCGACATTCGTCTTCGGCAGGGTTTCCCGGAAGAAGATCTGCTTGGGAACCTTGTAGCCGGTCAGGTTCTCCTTGCAGTAGGCACGCAGCTCTTCCGCCGTCAGCGTTGGGTCCTTGCGCACCACGAAAGCTGTGACCGCTTCGCCCGAATGCTCGTCCGGCAGGCCGATCACCGCCGATTCCAGCACGCCCGGATGCGAGGCCAGGACATCCTCGACCTCGTTCGGATAGACGTTGAAGCCAGAGACCAGCACCATGTCCTTCATCCGGTCGACGACCTTGATCTGTCCGTCCGGCAGCATCACGCCGATATCGCCGCTGCGGAAATAGCCGTCCGCCGTCATCGCCTTGGCGGTCTCGTCCGGGCGGTTCCAGTAACCGGCCATCACCTGCGGCCCGCGAATGCAGATCTCGCCGGATTCTCCGAGCGGCATATCGTGCCCCTCGGCATCGCGGATCGCGATGTCCGTGGAAGAGATCGGATAGCCGATCGTGCCGGTGAATTCCTGAATGTCCGGCCGGTTGATCGTCGCCACCGGCGAGGTCTCCGACAAGCCGTAGCCCTCGATGATCGGGCGGCCGGTCACAGCCTTCCACTGCTTGGCAACCGCCGCCTGCGTCGCCATGCCGCCGGCGACGGCGAAGCGCAGCTCGGAGAAGTCGACGCCCTTGATGTCGGGGTGGTTGGCGAGCGCGTTATAGAGAGTGTTGACCCCGGAGATCAGGGTGAAGCGGCTCGACTTCAGCGTCTTGATGAAGCCCGGGATGTCGCGCGGATTGGCGATCAGCAGGCTCTTGGCGCCGATCCGCAGCAGGAACATGCAGCAGCAGGTCAGAGCGAAGATGTGATAGAGGGGCAGCGCCGTGACCATGACGTGCTGGTAGTCGCTGCGGCCCTGCGGCGATTCCAGCACCCATTCGAGCCAGAGCCCGGCCTGCTGCACATTGGCCGCCACGTTGCGGTGAGTCAGCGTGGCGCCCTTGGCGACGCCCGTCGTGCCACCCGTATATTGGAGGAAGGCGACATCCTGCGGCGTCACGGTGACCGCGGCCATGCCCGAGCCACTCGTCAGGATCTGCTGCAGCGGTACGGAGCCAGGCAGGTTGAACGGCTTGACGACCTTCTTGATCCGGCGCGCTACGAAATTGACGATCCTGCCCTTGAACCCCATCAGGTCGCCGGCCGTGGCGATGACGATGGCATCAAGCTTCAGGTTCGGCTTCGCCTCTTCGACGACATGGGCGAAATTCTCGATCACCACGAGCACGCGCGCGCCGGCATCGTTGACCTGATGGGTCAACTCGCGCGCCGTGTAGAGCGGGTTGATGTTGACCACGGTGAAGCCGCCGAGAAGCGTGCCGAAGATCGCAGGCGGATAGGCCAGGATGTTCGGCATCATCAACGCGACGCGATCGCCCTTCTTCAGCCCCTTCGCCTGCAGCCAGCCGGCGAAGGCCTCGGCAGCGCGCAGGGTCTCGGCGAATGTGATGGTCTTGCCGAAGCTCTCGAAGGCCTGCCGGCTGCCATAGCGCGTGCACGACGAGCGGATCAGATCGACCAGCGTTCCGATCTTCG
>NZ_JBIWYK010000493.1:0-2161 GCF_044752385.1 Allobosea sp. CER48
GGCCCTGCTGATCGGCTGGCCGCTGGCTTCGGGCCTCGCCGTGCTGCTGCTGCTCGCAGTGGTGCGGGAGCGGCGCGCCAGCCAGCGGGCGCGCGAGGCTATGCGTCTGCATCAGCAGGATGCGCGGCTTGCCCATGCCATGCGAGTGAACACGGTCGGCGAGATGGCGTCCGGCATCGCCCATGAGATAACCCAGCCGCTGACGGCGATCCTGAGCCAGAGCCAGGCCGGCCTGCGCCTCGCGCGGTCGGGGGTGGCGAAGCCGGACGAGCTGATCGGGGTCCTCGATGCCAACGTGCGTCACGCGCTCCGCGCCGGCGAGATCCTGGAGCGGCTGCGGGCCTATGTGACGCGCCGCGAGCCGCAGCCAAAGCCGAACGACCTCAACCAGATCGTCCGCAATGTCGTAGCCCTGACCCAGCGCGACCTGCAGGAGCGCGGGATCGTGCTGCAGCTGGAGCTCAGTCCTCTGCCCTTGATGGCGCGGGTCGATCGGGTCTCGGTCGAGCAGGTCGTGCACAACCTCGTTCGCAACGCCGCGGAAGCGGTCGAGGGGGCCCCGGGCACCCGCCGCGAGATCACCCTCGCGACACAGCTTCTCGGTGACGGAGCGGAGATTGCCGTGAGCGATAGCGGACCGGGAATCGCGGAGGCCGATCTGGCCCGCCTGTTCGAGCCGTTCTTCACCACCAAGAGCGGCGGCATGGGGCTCGGCCTGCCGCTTTGCGAGCGCCTGGTCGAGTCGGCTGGCGGGCGCATCGCCGCGCACAGCGAGGCCGGGCGGGGCGCGGCGTTTATAGTCCGCCTTCCGGTGTTGGCCGGCGCGCAGGGGATCGCCGCCGAATGAAGCCCGCTGCCCGTATCGTCTACCTGATCGACGACGACGTCGACGTTCGCGACGCGCTGACGCTGCTGTTGCGAACCATGGGCTTCGCAGCAAGGCCGTTCGCCGGCGTGCAGGCCTTTCTCGAACGCCCGGATCCACGGCAGGACGGCTGCGTCATCGCAGATATCCGCATGCCCGGCACGTCCGGCCTGCAATTGCTGGAGCGCATGGCGACCGAGGCCGAGCGGATGCCGACGGTCATCATCACCGGCCATGGCGACGTCGCCGCCTGCCGCCGTGCCTTCAGGGCCGGCGCCGTCGATTTCCTGACCAAGCCGATCGACGAGCAGGTGCTGCTCGAGGCGATCGAGGCCGGGTTTGCGCAGCTCGACGCGATCAGCCGGACGCAGGCCGCGCGCGCCGGGCGGCAAGCCGTGCTCGCGAAGCTGACGCAGCGCGAGCGCGAGATCCTCGATCTCGTCGCGGAGGGGCTTTCGACGAAGGAGATCGCCCGGGCGCTCGATGTCTCGCCACGGACGATCGAGACTCATCGGGCCAATATCGCCGAAAAGCTTGGCGCGGGCTCGGTCGCCGAGATGGTCCGCTTCGCCCTCGACGGATAGGGCGGAGAGCAACTGACTGCGCGCTCTGGGGATGCCGTTTCTCCGTAGGATTACGGAGAAACCTCCGGCGCCGCACCGATCCAAATTCCCGCCGCGGTTCAGTAGCTTGGCTCCTGTCGAGCTCAGGGCTCGCCCATGCCCCGCATCGGAGTGATCATGTCCAAGGTCGTTTTTGCCGCCGCCGCGGCGCTTGCTTTCGTCCCGGCCGTCGCCGGCGCCCAGGTCCTGCAGGAGCGCAACATGCCGCTCGCCATCGCGCAGGAAATCGCACAGGGCACCGTCGAGGCCTGCGCCGCCAAGAACTTCAACGTCACCGCCACGGTGGTCGATCGCGCCGGCGTGGTTCGCGCCGTTCTCCGCGCCGACCGTGCCGGCCCGCATACCGTCGCGGCCAGCCGCGACAAGGCCTTCACCGCCGCATCCGCCCGCAACGTCACCAGCGCAATCGCCGAGGGTGCCGAGAAGAACCCGGCCGCGCGTCACATGGCCTCGATCGAGGGCTTCCTGCTGCTCGGCGGTGGCGTGCCGGTCAAGGTCGGCGACGAGGTGATCGGCGCGGTCGGCGTCGGCGGCGCGCCCGGCGGCCATCTCGACGAGGAATGCGCCAATGCCGGCATCGAGAGGGCGAAGGCCAAGCTGCGCTGAGTCCGGCCTTTCGGCCAGTATGAGGCAGGTGGCCGCTCGCGCGGTTGCCTGTCTTGCCATTCGGGGA
>NZ_JBIWYK010000494.1:0-2160 GCF_044752385.1 Allobosea sp. CER48
CCTCGAAGCGACCGCTCTCGACGACTTCCTTGAGCTCGGCGTTTACGAACTTGAGCTGGTCCCTGCCGATCTCGAAGCGGACCACGCGGCTCTCGCCGGGCTTCAGCATCACCTTCTGGAAGCCCTTCAGTTCCTTGATCGGCCGCGCGATCGAGGCGTAGGGGTCGGCGATGTAGAGCTGCACGACATTGGCGCCGGCATAGCTGCCTTCGTTGGTCAGCGTCGCTTCCGCGGTCAGGCGCTGGTCCTGCGTGATCCGGGCGGCCGAGAGCTTCAGGTTCGACAGCGAGAAACGGCTATAGCTCAGGCCGAAGCCGAACGGGTAGAGCGGGCCCTGCTCCTCCTCGAAATACTGCGAGGTGTAGTTGCCGGGCTTGCCCGGGGTGAACGGGCGCCCGATCCGCAGCGGGTTGTAGTAAGTCGGTATCTGGCCCACGGAGCGCGGGAACGAGATCGGCAGCTTGGCCGAGGGGTTGTGGTCGCCGAACAGCACGTCGGCGATGGCGTTGCCGCCCTCGGTGCCGGCGTACCAGGTCTCCAGTAGCGCGTCGGCGTTGTCCTTCTCCCAGCCGAGCGCAAGCGGGCGGCCGTTCATGAGCACGACGACGAGCGGCTTACCGGTCGCCTTCAGGGCCTTGAGCAGGGCCCGCTGGGAGCCCGGCATTTCGATGCTGACGCGGCTCGAGGATTCATGCGACATGCCGCGCACCTCGCCGACGACGGCGATCACGACATCGGCCTCGGCTGCCACCGCGACGGCTTCCCGGATCATCTCCTCGGGGCTGCGCGGATCCTGGATGACCTCCGGCTTGTCCCAGTTCAGGTAGTTCAGGTAGTCGACGATCTTCTGGTCGTCGAGGACGTTGGAGCCACGTGCCGTGACGAGGCGCGCCTTGCCGTCCAGCGCCTTCTCGATGCCGGCGCGCACGGTCACGGCCTGATCGGCCACGCCCTGGGCGGACCAGCTGCCGAGGATGTCCAGCCCGGAATCGGCCAGCGGCCCGACGAGCGCGATCGTCCCGGCCTTCTTCAGCGGCAGGGTCTGGTTGCGGTTCTCGAGCAAGACGATGGTCTCGCGCGCGATCTCCCGCGCCGGCTCGCGATGCAGCCGGTTGTCGGCCCGCACGTCCACCGGATCATCCTCCGGCTTGCCCATGCGCAGGAAGGGGTTGGCGAAGAGACCGAGATCGTATTTTGCGCCCAGCACCTCGCGGACGCAGGCATCGAGCTCGGCCATCTTCAGCTCGCCGGAGGCGATCAGCCCCGGCAGCTCTGCAAGATAGACCTGGTCGGCCATGCTGAGATCGATGCCGGCCTTGATCGCGAGCTTGGCTGCCTCGCGCGGGTCGCGGGCGACGCCATGGCGGGTCAGCTCGGTGATCGCGCCATGGTCGCTGACCGTGACGCCGTTGAAGCCCCATTGCTTGCGCAGCAGGTCCTGCATCAGCCAGGTGTTCGAAGTCGCGGGCACGCCATTGATCGAGTTCAGCGCGACCATGACGCCGCCGGCGCCGGCCTCGATGGCGGCACGATAGGGCGGCAGATAGACCTGGTGCATGCGCAGCGGGCTCATGTCGACCGTGTTGTAGTCTCGCCCGCCTTCGACCGCGCCATACATCGCGAAATGCTTGACCGCTGCCATGATGGTGTCCGGCCGCGCCGTCGACTCGCCCTGGAAGCCGCGGACGCTGGCCCGGGCGCATTCGGAGACGAGATAGGGGTCTTCGCCGAAACCTTCCGAGGTGCGGCCCCAGCGCGGGTCGCGGCTGATGTCGACCATCGGTGCGAAGGTCATATCCACACCGTCATTGCAGGCTTCGACCGCCGAGACGCGAGCCATGCGCTCGATCGCTGCCATGTCGAAGCTCGCTGCCAGCCCGAGCGGGATCGGGAAGGTGGTGCGGTGGCCATGCACCACGTCATAGGCGAAGAAGAGCGGGATCTTCAGGCGGCTGCGCTTGACGGCGGCTTCCTGCAGCGGCCGATTGTCGCGCCGGATGACAGTGTTGAACGAGCCGGCGATGCGCCCGGCCGCGACCTCGTCCATCAGCTGCGCATGCGGCATCTCGGGGCCGATGCTGATCAGGCGCAGCTGGCCGATCTTCTCCTCGACCGTCATGCGCCGGATCAGGTCGTCGATGAACGCTTTCTTGCCGGCCG
>NZ_JBIWYK010000495.1:0-2152 GCF_044752385.1 Allobosea sp. CER48
CCGTAATGCGGGCCGCTGCCCTCGCCCTGATCTGCCTACTGCCCCTTTCCGCGCAGGCCGCCGGCCCGTTCGGCAAGATCGTCGTCGGCAACTGGTCGGGCGGCACCTTCACCAACGACCAGACAGGCGCCTTTTCGCACTGCGCCGTGAGCGCCCGCTACAAGAGCGGCGTGACGATGCTCACCTCGGTAACGGCGCAATATTCCTGGCTGCTGGGCTTCACCAAGCCGAACTGGACGCTCCGGACCGGTGAGACGCTGAAACTCCGGCTGGTCTTCGATCGCAGCTCGACCATCGACGTGACCGCCAACATCAAGTCGCCGACATTGCTCACCATCGCGATGCCCGCGCAATCGGCTCTGATCAGTGCCTTCCGGCAGGGGCGCTATCTCGAACTCGTCGCCAACGATGCGCGCTACACCTTCGCGCTGACCTCGACCGGCGAAATGCTGCCGGCGCTGGTCGAATGCGTGAAGCAGAGCGCCAATGTCCGTGGACCGGCCACGCCCGGCGCTCCCGCCCAGGCTCAGACGCCCGAAACGACGGAGAAGGACCGCGCGGCTCGAACCGAGAAGAAGGCGCTGCTGGAGAAGACCCGCGACCTGATCCGCAGCAAGATGCTGGCCTGCATCGGCCGCGAAGGCGCCCCAATGCTGCTCACCGACGAGAAGGCTGAAGTGGTGGCCAAGGCCGCGATGCTGTTCTGCAAGGGCGATGTCGATGCCCTGACCAATGCGACGATCGAGCTCATCGAGACCGAGGAGGGCCGCCCCACCAACCGCGGCCTTATCCGCGAGGCTGCGGAAAGGCGGGTTCAGGACGTCGTGACGGCGCACATCATCCGGGCCCGCGGGGAGATGCTCGGCAAGGGGCAGAGGCCTGTCGATCCGGCGCCGTCACGGCCGTCCGACCCCGCCTCGCGCCCCTCGCAGATGCTCTGAAACGCAAGACGCCGCGCCTTCCGGCGCGGCGTTCGAAAACATGTCGATGCGAGATCAGCCCTTGAGCTTGGCGTTGCACTGGCTCCAGTAGCCGCCGCCCTTCTCGATCCATTTCAGCTCGCCATTGGCGTTAGCCGCCTTGTTGGCGTTGTACTGATCGGCGCAGGTCTTCAGGCGCGCCTTGCCGGCGCTCTCGTTCGAGTATTTCTGCGACACGCTCCGCGGGAAGACGGCGGCCCTGGCCTTGCCGGCCGGCATCGCGGCGGGCTTGGCGGCTGGCGCCGCCGCTGTCGTGGCAGGCGCCGGCGTCTCCGGCACGGCCGCGGCGGCATCGGCGTCATTGGCGTCATCGTCGCCGCACTGGGCCTTGCGGAAGTCGTTCCACTTCTGGCCCTTCAGCGTGTTGGCCTTCTTGGCGTCCTGATATTTGGCGCTGCACTCCTTCATCGTCAGCGCCGAGGCGGGCGCGACCGTGAAGGAGGCAAAAGCAAGGGCCGATGCAGATGCGAGAATGAATGTCCTGAACATGACCTTCTCCATGGCAAAGCGTGCTGCCGCCGGACGGCATGCCACTCCGATTTGCGCCCCGAGGCAAGCCCTTTCCGGCGCGCCGATCAACCCTTGCGCCAACAAGATGTTCCTTTGCTGGCAAGCGCTTGCGCCGGATGGCGGGCGGAAAGCCGGGGAGCGTGAGGGCTTCCCCCTTGCCTGCGCCCGGCGTTTCCCTGCTATATGACGGCCCACCACGCCCCCGGAGACGATATGGCACGGCCGTCGGACGCCGCGAAGGACCGCGAGCTCATCCGCATCCTGACCGAAAATGCGCGTCTGCCGCTGTCCGAGATCGCAAAGCAGCTCGGCGTCTCGCGCGCGACGGCGCAAGGGCGGCTGGCGCGGCTGGAGCGTGACGGCGTGATCGCCGGCTACACCACCATCCTCGGCAAGGCGAGCCGGCCGGCCACCACGATCTCTGCGCTCATCCTGATCGAGCTGGAAGTGAAACAACAGGGCAGCGTGGTCGCGGCGCTGAAGAAGCGGCCGGAAATCGTGCAGTGCCACACACTGAGCGGGCATTTCGACCTCTCCGTGAAGATCGAATGCGAGACGGCGAGCGACCTCGACACCATCATCGACTGGATCGCCGAGATGGAAGGCGTCCGGCGCACGACCTCCTCCGTCATTCTGGCCCGGAAATTCGAACGCTGACGCGG
>NZ_JBIWYK010000496.1:0-2152 GCF_044752385.1 Allobosea sp. CER48
CTTCTCCGCGACTGTTGCGTTGCCGCTACGAGGGCGCAGCATTCGCGCTGGGGCCGGCTTGCCGGCTCGCCCGGAAACCGCCATCTTGCCGGCCTAGGCGAACGATCACGGTCCGCCGAAGGAGCGCCCGTACAGCGGGCGGCGGACCGAGGGAGAAGAGCAGTCGTGACATTTGTGAAGAAGGTGCGTGCCTCCGGCACGGCTGCTGCCTTGTCGCTGTTGATGGCCTTGCCGGTGGCTGCTGCCGCCCAGGGCGCGACTGCGCCCCGCGCCGCTGATTCGCTTGAGCCTGCCGAAAGCCTCGAAGGCAACTATCTCGCCGCCATCGTGGCCGGCGCGTCGCGCGATCTCGGAGCGGCCTCTGTCTATCTGCGCGAGGCGGTGCGCGAGGACCCGCGCAACAGCGAGCTGCTGGAGCGTGCCTTCGTCGCCTTCCTCGCCGACGGCGCCATGCCCGACGCCTTCCGCGCCGCCGACAAGCTGATCCAGCAGGATCCGAGCAACGGGCTCGCCCAACTCGTCATCGGCATTCGATCGATCAAGCAGAAGAGCTACCAGACCGCCCGCAACCACCTCCAGCGCGGTGGGCGGGGCCGCGCGGCCGACATCACGGCGACGCTGCTCTCGGCCTGGTCCTATCTCGGCTCCGGCAACTCCAGGCGCGCTATCGAGACGCTCGAGCGGCTGAAGGGCGAGCCTTCCTACAATCTCTTTCGCGACTATCACGCCGGACTGATCCTCGACGCCGCCGGCCGCAAGGCAGAGGCCGAAAAGCGGCTGAAGTCCGCCTACGATGCCGAGAAGACGACGCTGCGCCTCGTCGATCTCTGGGCGCGCTTCCAGGCCCGCAGCGGCGACTATGCCGGCGCCGCGGCCACCTATGCCGATTTCGACCGGCTTCTCCCCAACCACCCGGTCATTCGCGAGGGCATGTCGCTCGTCGCGAAGAAGGAACAGCCGCAGCGCCAGATCCAGACCGCCCAGCAGGGCGCGGCCGAGGTGCTCTACGGCCTCGCCAGCGCCGGCAATCGCCAGGGCGACGAGGCGGCTGCGCTGCTTTACCTGCGCATGGCGATCTATCTCGATCCCTCGCACGACCTTGCCATCCTTACGCTCGGCGACATCCTCGAGCGGGCGCGCCAGCCGGAAGACGCCGTCGCGGTCTACGACAAGATGCCGGCCACTTCGCCGCTTCGCCCCAATGCGGAAATCCAGGCGGGCCTCGCGCTGGAGAACCTCGGCAGGCCCGACGAGGCGGTGAAGCATCTCGAGAAGGTCATCTCGGAGCGTCCGGACGATGTCGATGCGCTCGCCGCGCTCGGCAACATCTATCGATCGCGCAAGCAGTTCGCCGAGGCGGCCGCCGCCTATGACAAGGCCATCGCCAAGCTGGCCTCGCCGGGGCGTGCCAACTGGGATCTGTACTACTTCCGCGGCATCGCGCGCGAGCGCATCAACCGCTGGCCGGAAGCCGAGGAGGATCTTCGCAAGGCGCTGGAACTGCTGCCGGATCCTCTCGGCCGCGAGCGCGCCCTCGTCTTGAACTATCTCGGCTATTCGCTGGTCGACAAGCATCTCAAGCTCGACGAGGCGCTCGGCATGCTCCGCCGCGCCGTCGAGCTCCGGCCTCGCGACGGCTACATCATCGACTCGCTCGGCTGGGCCTATTATCGGCTTGGCCGCTATGAGGACGCCGCGCGCGAGATCGAGCGCGCAGCGGAGCTGCGTCCTTCCGATCCCGTGATCAACGACCATCTCGGCGATGTCTACTGGCGCACCGGCCGCCAGCTCGAGGCGAAGTTCCAGTGGAACCATGCCCGTGACCTCAAGCCCGAGCCCGAAGACCTGGAAAAGATCCAGCGCAAGATCGAGCGCGGGCTGGAGGATCCTTCGGCCAATGCCACCGACGACTTCAAGAAGGATGGCGGCTGACGCGATCTGCGTCGCCGCGCCCAGTCCGGAACGGCCGTGGCCTCACCACTGACGACGCGCGCGCGCGCCAAGATCAACCTCGACCTGCGGATCCTCGGCCGCCGCGCGGACGGGTACCACGAGCTCGAAAGCCTCGTTGCCTTCGCCGGTGTCGGCGACGAGCTGACGCTCGATCCGGACCGACCGCTCTCCCTGTCCATAACCGGGCCGCGCGCGACCG
>NZ_JBIWYK010000497.1:0-2144 GCF_044752385.1 Allobosea sp. CER48
TGGCCGCGCTTGCCCTTTCGACCGCGCTCGGCGCGGCATCCCACGCATCGGCCCAGAATGCCGAAAAGCCGAAGCTCACGCTCGGCGTCGGCGGCAAGCAGCTGCTCTACTATCTCCCGCTCACCGTCGCGGAGAAGAAGGGGTTCTTCAAGGAGCAGGGGCTCGACGTCGAGATCAACGATTTCGGCGGCGGCGCCAAGTCGCTGCAGGCGCTCGTCGGCGGTTCGGTGGATGTCGTGACCGGCGCCTATGAGCACACGATCCGCATGCAGGCGAAGGGACAGGACATCCGAGCGGTGATCGAGCTCGGGCGCTTCCCGGCCATCACCATCGCCGTGCGCAAGGACCTCGCCGACAAGGTCAAGTCGGCGGCCGATTTCAAGGGCCTCAAGATCGGCGTCACCGCGCCGGGTTCCTCGACGGCGCTGACCGCGCAGTACGCCATGGTAAAGGCCGGCCTCAAGGCAAGCGACGCGCCGATCATCGGCGTCGGCGCCGGGGCCAGTGCGGTCGCGGCGATCAAGCAGAAGCAGGTCGACCTGATCTCCCATCTCGACCCGGTGACCTCGAAGCTCGAAGCCGACGGCGACGTCGTGGCCTTGATCGACACTCGCACCGAAGCCGGAACCAAGGCGCTGTTCGGCGGGGCGAACCCGGCTGCCGTGCTCTATCTCAAGAACGATTTCGCCGAGAAGAACCCGGTCACCACGCAGAAGCTGGTCAACGCTTTCATGAAGTCGCTGAAGTGGCTGGAGACGGCGAAGCCGGAAGATGTCGCCGATCTCGTGCCGGAGGAGTACCTGCTCGGCGACAAGCCGCTTTACCTGCGCGCTGTGAAGAACTCGCAGGAAAGCTATTCGCGCACCGGCATCTCCACGCCGGATGCAATGAAGAGCATGTACGACTCGCTCAAGCTGCTCGACCCCGAGCTGACCAATTCCAATGTCGACCTGTCGAAGACCTTCATCGACAGCTTCGCCAAGAAGGCAGCCTCCGGCTCCTGACGTCATGCATTTCGGCTGAGCCTGTCTTTTAACGTCGCGCTTGATCCGCGTTCGGTGCATGCTGTGCGGATTCGCACTTGGGGGGAACAGGTGAGCGGCGATACCGCCTTTCTGGATGGCGGCGGCGAGATGGCCGCCGCTATCCGTGCGTATGACTGGAGCAAGACGCCGCTGGGGCCGATCGAGACCTGGCCGCCGGCGCTGCGGACGGCCGTGGGCATGATGGTCAATTCGCGCTTTCCCAAGTGCATCGCCTGGGGCGCCGATTTGATCACGATCCATAACGACGCCTTCCGGCCGATCCTCGGCGAGAAGCCGCCTGCGCTCGGGCGCTCGTTCCGGGATGTCTGGGCCGAAGTGTGGCACGAGATCAGCCCGATGATCGCCAAGGCTCTCGCCGGCGAGGCGACCTTCATCGAGGACTTCCCGCTGACCATCGATCGGTTCGGCCACCCTGAAGAGGTCTGGTTCACCTTCTGTTACAGCCCGATCCGCGACGAGGCCGGCCGGGTGCTCGGCATGATCGATACGGTGATGGAGACGACCGGCAAGATGCTGGCCGAGCGTAACAGCCGGCTGCTCAATGCCGAACTCGCCCACCGCATGAAGAACACGCTGGCGATGATCGCAGCCATCGCCAGCCAGACCTTCCGTTCGGCCGAGACGCTCGAGGAGGCGCAATCGGTTCTGAGCGAACGCATCGCGACGCTCGGGGAGGCGCATTCGATCCTGACCCAGTCGAGCTGGAGCAGCGCGCCGATCCGTGCCGTTGTGGAGGGCGCGCTGGCCCCGCATCGCTCGGGCCTCGGCACGATCCGCGTTCAGGGGCCGCCGCTGCAGCTGCCGGCCGACCTGGCGATGACATTGGCGCTCGGGGTCAACGAACTGGCGACCAATGCCGTGAAGTACGGCGCTCTGTCCGTGGAGGCCGGCGAGGTTTCGATCGGCTGGTCCACGGGGCGGCCGCAGAGCAAGGATGCCTTCCGCTTCGAGTGGCGGGAGAGCGGCGGGCCGCCGGTCGCGAAGCCGCGCCGCCAGGGCTTCGGCTCGCGCCTTGTCGAACGCGTCATGGCGCAGAAATTCCACGGCGAGGTCGAGCTCGACTACAGGCCGGAAGGGCTGCGCTACCTGCTGGCCACC
>NZ_JBIWYK010000498.1:0-2143 GCF_044752385.1 Allobosea sp. CER48
TCGATGCCGTTTCTGCACTGCAAAAGAATCCGCCCTGCGGACTAGCGAAGCCGCCGGGCGCATGCTAACGGGCCTCGTCAACTCGGCATCGGGCTTCTCGCCCTGCCTCCCCTGGAAAGCCGGTTCCACCCGGCGTCGGAGTTGACGATGACGCTTTCCCTCGACGGTCTGATTCGCGACGGTTTCACCTTCGACGACGTGCTGCTTGAGCCCGGCCCGTCCGAGGTCATGCCGTCGGATGTCGACATCCGCACCAAGCTCACGAAATCGATCTCGCTGAACCTGCCCATCATCGCCTCCGCGATGGATACGGTGACGGAGGCGCGCATGGCGATCGCAATGGCGCAGGCCGGCGGCCTCGGCGTCATCCATCGCAATCTCGAAGCCGATCAGCAGGCTGCGCAGGTACGGCTGGTCAAGAAGTTCGAGTCGGGGATGATCGCGAACCCGATCACGATCCATCCCGACGAGACGCTGGCCGACGCGCTGGCCCTCATGAAGAACAACGGCATTTCCGGCATCCCGGTCGTCGAGCGCGGCCCGCAGGGGCACAAGGGCAAGCTGGTCGGCATCCTGACCAACCGCGACGTCCGCTTCGCCGCCAATCCGGCCCAGCCGGTTTCGGAGCTGATGACCAAGGAACGCCTGATCACGGTGCGCGAGGGCGTCAGCCCCGAGGAGGCCAAGCGCCTGCTGCACCAGTTCCGCATCGAGAAGCTCCTCGTCGTCGACGATCACTACCGCTGCATCGGGCTGATCACCGTCAAGGACATGGAGAAGCAGGTCGCCCACCCCAATGCCGCCAAGGACGCGCAGGGCCGCCTGCTGGTCGCCGCCGCGACCACGACCGGCGACCAGGGCTTCGAGCGCTCGGAGATGCTGATCGACGCCGGCGTCGACCTGATCGTCGTCGATACCGCCCACGGCCATTCGTCCAAGGTCCTCGACGCCGTCAGCCGCGTGAAGAAGCTCTCCAACTCGGTCCAGGTCATCGCCGGCAACATCGCCACCGCCGGGGGGGCCCAGGCCCTGATCGATGCCGGCGCCGACGCGGTCAAGGTCGGCATCGGCCCGGGCTCGATCTGCACCACCCGCATCGTCGCGGGCGTCGGCGTGCCGCAGCTCACCGCAATCATGGACGCCGCTTCGGCCGCGTCGAAGGCGGGTGTTCCGGTCATAGCCGATGGCGGCATCAAGTACTCCGGCGACCTCGCCAAGGCGCTCGCCGCCGGCGCATCCTGCGCGATGGTCGGCTCCCTGCTCGCCGGCACCGACGAGACACCCGGCGAGACCTTCCTGTACCAGGGCCGCTCCTACAAGGCCTATCGCGGCATGGGTTCGGTCGGCGCGATGGCGCGCGGCTCGGCCGATCGCTACTTCCAGCAGGACATCAAGGATTCGCTGAAGCTCGTGCCGGAAGGCATCGAGGGACAGGTCGCCTACAAGGGCCCGGTCTCGAGCGTGCTCCACCAGCTCGCCGGCGGCCTGCGCGCCGCCATGGGTTATGTCGGCGGCCGCACTCTCGAGGACTATCGCAACAAGGCCCGCTTCATCCGCATCACCAGCGCCGGCCTGCGCGAGAGCCATGTCCATGACGTGACGATCGTGCGCGAGAGCCCGAACTACCCGACCCGGTCTTGAGTCGGCGCAAGCTTCGTGCAGCACTGGCCCGCACTTTCAGGGCCGGGCTGACACGAGGCGACGCACAACCATGACACTCAAGCTGATCTATCCCGCGCTGGCGATGATCCTCTGGATCTTCGTCGTCGCGGTCATCCTGATGCTTCGCCGCAAGGACGCCTTCGCGTCGGGCGCGGTCAAGACGAGCGACGTCTCCCTCTCGACCGAGCGCTACCCGGCCCCTGCCCGACTCGCCTCGGCGAATTTCTCCAACCAGTTCGAGACGCCGGTCGTCTTCTTCGCGCTCATCATGCTCGCGATGGAGGTCGGTGCCACCGGCTATGCGATGGCCGTGCTCGCCTGGCTCTATGTCGCCACGCGCGTGATCCACACCCTCATCCATATCGGACCTAACAAGCTGCCGCTGCGCGGCGCCGTCTACGGCATCGGCGTCATCGCACTCTTCGGGATGTGGATCGGCGTGCTGCTCGCCGTGCTCTGACCGTCGGCGACGCTCCCCCCG
>NZ_JBIWYK010000499.1:0-2115 GCF_044752385.1 Allobosea sp. CER48
ACCACGGTCGGGAGGAAGCGCGCGGCCGGTTTCCGGAGAAGCCGGCCGAAATCCTCAGTAGGAGTAGTACATCGCGAACTCGACCGGGTGCGGCGTCATCTCGAAGCGCGCCACATCCTGCATCTTGAGCTCGATGTAGCTCTCGATGAAGTCGTCGTTGAAGACGCCGCCGGCCTTGAGGTAGGCGTTGTCCTTCTTGAGCGCTTCCAGCGCCTCGCGCAGCGAGCCGCAGACGGTCGGGATCTTCTTCAGCTCGCGCGGCGGCAGGTCGTAGAGATCCTTGTCCATCGCCGGGCCGGGGTCGATCTTGTTCACGATGCCGTCGAGGCCGGCCATCAGCATGGCTGCGAAGGCGAGGTAGGGGTTCGCCATCGGATCGGGGAAGCGGACCTCCACGCGCTTGGCCTTCGGCGAGGTCGTCCACGGAATACGGCAGGAGGCGGAGCGGTTGCGGGCCGAGTAGGCCAGCAGGACCGGAGCCTCATAGCCCGGGACGAGGCGCTTGTAGGAGTTGGTCGAGGGATTGGTGAAGGCGTTGAGCGACTTGGCGTGCTTGATGATGCCGCCGATGTACCACAGGCACTCCTGCGACAGGTCGGCATACTTGTTGCCCGCGAAGACCGGCTTGCCATTCTTCCAGATCGACTGGTGCACGTGCATGCCCGAGCCGTTGTCGCCATAGATCGGCTTCGGCATGAAGGTCGCGGTCTTGCCGTAGCTCTGGGCCACGTTGTGGATCGCGTACTTGTAGACCTGCATCAGGTCGGCCGTGTGCACGAGCGTGTCGAACTTCATGCCGAGCTCGTGCTGGGCCGAGGCGACCTCGTGGTGGTGCTTCTCGACCACCACGCCCATGGACTGCATCGCCGCGAGCATCTCGCCGCGCATGTCCTGGGCGGAATCCTGCGGCGGAACCGGGAAGTAGCCGCCCTTGGTGGCGACGCGGTGGCCGAGGTTGCCGCCTTCGTAGTCGGCGTAGCCGTTGATCGGCAGCTCGACGTTATCGAGCTTGAAGCCGGTGTGATACGGGTCGGCAGCGATCTTGACGTCGTCGAACACGAAGAACTCGGCCTCGGGGCCGACATAGACGGTGTCGCCGATGCCGGTCGACTTCAGATACGCCTCGGCCTTCTTGGCGATGCCGCGCGGATCGCGGCCATAGGGCTCGCCGGTGGCCGGCTCGAGCACGTCGCAGTTGATGACCATGGTCGCGGCCGAGAAGAACGGGTCCATCGTCGCGGTCGTCGGATCCGGCATCAGCAGCATGTCGGACTCGTTGATGGCCTTCCAGCCGGCGATCGAGGATCCGTCGAACATCGTGCCTTCGGCGAAGATGTCCTCGTCGATCATGCCGACGTCAAACGTCACATGCTGCCACTTGCCGCGCGGGTCGGTGAAGCGGAAGTCGACATACTTGACGTCGTTCTCCTTGATCGCCTTGAGGACATCCTTGGCGCTTTTCATTTCAGCAATTCCTCTTGCCAGCAGTTTGTCAAACTCGTGGGTCGTCGCTGGCCTGGGGCCAGCCGACGGCCTTTGATTCCGTGTTGTCGGGGGAGAGAGACCTCAGATCGCGTCCGCGCCGGTCTCGCCGGTCCGGATGCGGATCGCCCCCTCGACGCTCGATACAAAAATCTTGCCATCCCCGATCCGGCCCGTCTGGGCGGCCTTGACGATGGCTTCGATGGCGCGATCCACCATGTCGTCGGCGAGGATGATCTCGATCTTCACCTTGGGAAGGAAGTCGACGACATATTCGGCGCCGCGGTAGAGCTCGGTGTGGCCCTTCTGGCGGCCGAAGCCCTTGGCTTCGAGGACCGTGATACCCTGAAGGCCGACCTCCTGAAGCGCCTCTTTCACCTCGTCCAGCTTGAAGGGCTTGATGATCGCTTCGATCTTCTTCATGCGCCGACCGACCTCCACTGCGCTTCGAATGCCCCCGGCCAGGGCCGGGATGAAACTACGAAAACCCGATGGCACGGGCCGAAAGGCCCCCGGCGCCGAGTGATCGCAACCGCTGTTCTGCTCATAGCATTGGCGCGAACGCCCCGCCATGCGGCAGGGGTCGCTAAGTCGCCTTACGATGAGGCAAAAAACAGCACAAAAATTCATCAT
>NZ_JBIWYK010000500.1:0-2114 GCF_044752385.1 Allobosea sp. CER48
GAATCTGAACCGGCTGCGGCGCTGGTGGCGTGGCGCCAGCGCGAATCTGCGCGGCTCAGTCTTCATGATCTCGGCTCTGCTGGTCTATGCGGTGATGGTCGCCGGCATCAAGCATGTCGGCCAGGCGATCCCCCTGGTGCAGATCCTGCTGGTCCGGCAGGTGATCATGACCGCGATCCTGCTCCTCTTCGCAGCCGGCAGCCTGCGCCGCGCGCTGCATACCGAGCGTCTCGGCCTGCAGGTTTTCCGCAGCGTGATTACGCTGCTGTCCATGCTTTGCGGCTTTACGGCCGTTGTGAAAATTCCGCTCGCCCAGGCGACGGCGATCGGTTTCAGCCAGGTCCTCTTCGTCACCATTGCGGCCGTGCTGGTGCTGAAGGAGGCGGTCGACGGCCGGCGCTGGGCTGCGACGATCATCGGCTTCATCGGCGTGCTGATCATGCTGCGGCCGGGCACCGACGGTCTCGACGTCTACGCACTGCTCTCGGTCGCCGGAGCCATCTTCGGCGCCGGCATCACCGTCAGCGTCCGCAAGCTCGCGGCGAGCGAGCGCACCGACACGATCCTGCTCTATCAAGGCATCGTCCTGATCGCCCTGCTTGCTGTCCCCACCTGGCTCTGGTGGCAGCCCCCGACGCCGGACCAGTGGTTCTGGCTCGTGGTCCTCAGCGTCTTCGGCACGGCGGGCCAATGGCTGATCACCCGCGCCTATCAGGTCGGCGAGGCGGCGGCCCTGGCGCCGCTCGATTTCAGCCGGCTGCTGCTGGCGAGCTTCACCGGCTTCGTCTTCTTCGCCGAGATCCCGGCGCTCACCACCTGGATCGGCGCCGTCATCGTGATCGGCGCGACGCTCTACACCATCCGCAAGAACGCCCGCCCGCCGGTCTCGCCCGCCTCGGCCTGAGCCGAGGCTCAGGATTGCATCATCGCAGGCCGGGCGCTATGTGTCGGAGCACGTCTCTTTTCGCGTGCGTCACCCGGGAAAACGCCCCGGGATTCCGGCTCGAGCCGGCCAGAACGCCACCAGAGGCCAATCCGATGCGCATCGAAAACGACCCGAAGCTCGACTTCCGCGACGTTCTGATCCGCCCGAAGCGCTCGACGCTCGGCAGCCGTGCCGAAGTCGATGTCGAGCGCAGCTTCCGCTTCGCCCACACGGGCAAGGACTGGAAGGGTTTCCCGCTGATCGCCGCCAATATGGACGTGGTCGGCACCATGAGCATGGCCCGCGCCCTGCTGAAGCACGGCGCCATGGTCGCGCTCCACAAGCACTACAGCGCCGAACAGCTCATCGCCTTTTTCCGCGAGCCGAGCTCGGCCAACGCCTTCTACTCGCTCGGCACCACCGATGCCGACCATGACAAGCTCAAGGCGGTCCATGCGCAGTCGCCGGTCGCCAAGATCTGCCTCGATGTCGCCAATGGCTACACCGAGAAGTTCGTTGATACCGTCAAGGCGACGCGCGCCGCCTTCCCGGATGCCGCGATCATGGCCGGCAACGTCGTCACCGGCGATATGACGGAGGCTCTGATCCTGGCCGGCGCCGACATCGTCAAGGTCGGGATCGGCCCGGGATCGGTCTGCACCACCCGCAAGATGACAGGCGTCGGCTATCCGCAGCTTTCCGCGATCATCGAATGTTCCGATGCCGCGCATGGGCTGAAGGGCCTGGTCTGCGGGGATGGCGGGCTGACCGTGCCGGGCGACGTCGCCAAGGCCTTTGGCGGCGGCTCGGACTTCGTGATGATGGGCGGCATGCTCGCCGGCCATGACGAATGCGAGGGCGAGATCCGCTACGAGGAGCGCGGCGGCGAGAAGGTGCCGGTCGCCATGACCTTCTACGGCATGTCCTCGGACACGGCGATGAACAAGTACTCCGGCGGCGTCGCCAAGTACCGGGCCTCCGAAGGCAAGACCGTCGAGGTGCCCTATCGCGGCCCGGTCGAGGGCACGATGCAGGAGATCATGGGCGGGGTGCGCTCGGCGATGACCTATATCGGCGCCGTCAGCCTGAAGGAGGTATCGAAACGCACCACCTTCATCATGGTCGGAGCCCAGCTCAACACGGTGTTCGGCAACTGAGCCGGCTCCGGTGCGTGCCGGCTCAGGCCGGC
>NZ_JBIWYK010000501.1:0-2112 GCF_044752385.1 Allobosea sp. CER48
CCTCGATAGCCTCGAGCCGGAAGAGCTTGAGCTCATGGCGACGCAGCTCGGCCCGCGATGAGGTATCGTCGAGCTTGATCAGGCTCTGGCCGCGCTCGACCACATCGCCCTCGCGGACGAGGATCTCGCGGATCACCCCGCCTTCGAGATGCTGGACCGTCTTGTTCTGCCCGGTCGTGACGAACACCCCGGTCGCGATGACAGCGCCGGCGATGGGAGCCGTATTACCCCAGACGCCGAAGCCCATGATCGTCGCCGCCATGATGACGACGCCGCCCAAGGTCGCCGAACGGGTGCTGCGCGGCACGTCGGCGTACCAGGGCCGAAAAGCCATTTCCCTCGCCATGTCCCCACTCCCTCTTCCCTCGCTCCCAGGTCGATCCGAGGTTATGTTCAGTGCGGCTTCGACGGGCCGTTTTCGATGCTGCGTTTTCCGACGATCAACGGCAGGATGTCATCGCGCGCCCCGATGGCCTGCACCGCGCCGTCCTTGATCATCAGGATCTTGTCGACGCTGCGCAGGAGCGCCGGGCGCTGGGTGATCGCCACCACCGTCATGCCGCGGGCCTTGGCCCGCTCGAAGGCGCGCGCAAGCGCGACCTCGCCGAGAACGTCGAGATTCGAATTCGGCTCGTCGAGCACGACGAGGCGCGGATTGCCGAAGAAGGCCCTCGCCAGCCCGAGCCGCTGCTTCTGGCCGCCCGATAGCGGCGCGCCGTCGATGGCGATCTGCGTCTCGTAGCCATGCGCGAACTGCGCGATCATCTCGTGGATGTCGGCGATCTCGGCCGCCTCGAAGACATCGGCGTCGGAAGCGTCTTCCCGCATCCGCGCGATATTGGCCTTGATCGAGGCCGGAAACAGCTGAACGTCCTGCGGCAGATAGCCGACGTTCTCGCCGAACTGCCGCGGATCCCAGTTGCGCTGCTCCATCCGGTCGAGCCGCACGGTCCCGGCCGTCGGATTGATCGAACCGACCAGCATGCGCGCCAGGGTCGACTTGCCGCAGCCGGAGGCCCCTACGATGGCGAGCGAGTCCCCCGGCTCCAGGCTGAAGCTGATGCCGTTGAGGATGACCTTCTTGTTCGGCGGCGGGACATAAAGGATGCGCTCGACGTCGAGGCGCCCCTTTGGATCCGGCAGCTTCAGCCGGTCGAGATTGAGCGGCGAGGCCTGGAGCAGCGCCTTGACGCGCTGGAAGGCGGCACGGGCATGAATGAAGCTGCGCCAGCCTTCGATGGTGCCCTCGAGCGGCGCCAGCGCGCGACCCGCGACGACGGACGACGCAACCACCATTCCGCCCGTCAGCTGGCCTTCGAGCGAGAGCATCGCCCCCCAACCCAGCATCGCAACCTGCGTTCCCAGGCGGAAGAACTTGGAGGCGCCGGTCATCATGATGTTGCGGTCCTGCGCCATGACTTGGGATCTCAGCGATTCCGCCGTCTCGCGGCCCCACATCACGACGCCCTCCGGGATCATGCCCATGGCGTTGATGACCTGCGCATTGCGCGACATCGCCTCCGACTGCAGGTTCGCCCGCGTGGAAAAGGCGCTCGAGCGCGCAAAGGGGGCGGCCGTGAACTGCTGGTTCAGATAGGCGATCAGGAACAGCACGACTGCTGCAATGGTGACGATGTAGCCGAGATGCGGGTGGATCAGATAGACCGCCAGCAGGTAGATCGGCGCCGTCGGCGCATCGAGCATGGTCAGGATGACCGGGCCGGTCAGGAAGCTGCGGATCTGCTGCAGGTCGGCGAGCGTCTGGAATTCGCGGTTGGAACCGGTCTGGGCAGCCTTGGCGGCGGCGGCGAGCACTGGCCCGCCGAGGCGGCTTTCGACATCGACCGCGACGCGCATCAGGATGAAGCGGCGCATCATGTCGAGCAGCACATGCGCTCCGATCGCCAGCATCACGATCAGCGAGAGCATCATCAGCGTATCGATGCTGCGACTGGTCAGGACGCGGTCGGACATCTGGAACAGGTAGATCGGCACCGCCAGCACCAGCGTGTTCACCACCACGGAGAACACCGCCACGATCATCAGATTGTGCCGCGCTCCCGCGAGGCCCGCACCGAGCACCTGCTTGAAGTCCCGGTCGCCGAGGCGCTG
>NZ_JBIWYK010000502.1:0-2106 GCF_044752385.1 Allobosea sp. CER48
ATCGGCGGTGGGTAATGCAGGCCGCAATCCCTCCAGGAGGCAGGGAGACGGTTCAGGCGACGGGCAGCCGCCGCCGCACGATGGCGGCATGAAATGCGGCGCCGTGGCGCAGGCCGTCATCGTTGAAATCGAAGCCGGGATTGTGCAGCGGGGCGGAGGCCTCGCCATTGCCGACATAAGCGAAGCAACCTGGCACATGATCGAGGAAGCGGGCGAAATCCTCCGAGCCCGTCATCGGCTCGCGCGCGACCGAGACATTTGCCTCGCCGAGCGCCGTCCGAGCCGCTCCCAGCGCCTCCTGGACGAGGGCCTCGTCGTTCACCAGCGGCACGAATTCGCGGGTGTAGTGCAGTTCGGCGCCGAGGTTGTAGCTCTGCGCCGTGCCCTGCGCGATGATCCCCATCTGCCGTTCGATCTCGGCGCTGACCTCGGGGCGGAAACTGCGGGCATCGCCGAGGATGCGCGCCATGCCGGGCAGCGCGTTGCGGGTGCCGTCGGTCAGCAGTTCCGTCACCGAGACGACGGCGATGTCGGCCGGGCTCAGCCGCCGCGAGACGATGGTCTGGAGGCTGGTGACGAGCGCGCAGGCCGCCACCAGCACTTCATTGCCGGAATGCGGGCGCGCGGCATGGCCGCCGACCCCCTTCAGCACGATCTCGAAATTGTCCTCGGCCGACATGAAGGCGCCGGTGCGGGTCTGGAACTGGCCGACGGCGAGGCCGGGCATGTTGTGCAGCCCGTAGACCTCGTCGAAGGGGAAGCGCTCCATCAGTCCGTCGGCGAGCATGGCGAGGGCGCCTTTGCCCCATTCCTCGGCCGGCTGGAACAGGAACCGCACCGTGCCGTCGAAGCCGCCTTCGGCCGCGAGCAGCTTGGCCGCTCCGAGCAGCATCGTGGTGTGGCCGTCATGCCCGCAGGCATGCATCACCCCGGGCGTCCGCGAGCGATAGGGAAGGTCGCCCTGCTCGGTGATGCGCAACGCGTCCATGTCGGCGCGCAGCGCGATCGCGCGGTTGCCGGTGCCACGCTTCAGCGTCCCGACGACGCCGGTGCCGCCAACGCCCTCGACGACGTCATCGAGGCCGAATTCGCGCAGCTGCGCAGCCACGAAGGCCGCGGTCGCCTTCTCTTCGAAGCCGAATTCGGGATGGGCGTGGAGATGCCGCCGCCATGACGTCATCTCGTTCTGGAGCGCATCAAGGTCGAGTTCGGGCATGGGTCGCGGCCTCTCATGTCGTTCGGCCACATGGTTAGGGCAGACTGCGCGAAAGAGGCGCTGCATTCCTGCGCACGGAATGCAAGTTTGTTGCATTCGGCTCCCGGCGTGGCCCGGCCGCCTCCTTCAGCCAGCGCGAGACCGTCGCGACCGGCTCGGGGTGGCGGGAGCGACGCGGAGCCACGATGTAGAAGCCGGTGTCGACCGGCAGTTCGGCACCGAAGAGGGCGACCAGCCGGCCGCTGGCGATATCGTCATCGATCAGGAAACGGCTGGTCAGTGCGAGGCCCTGCCCGGCGATGGCAGCTTCCAGCGCGAGCGCGGTCTGGTTGAAGCGAATGTTCTGCGCACTTCTCGCCGTCGAGGCGGGAAAGATGCCGCCGAGAAATGCTGGCCAGAGATCGTGAGCATCGTGCAGCAACGGTTAGCGCTGGAAATTGTCCGGTGCCGCCGGGTCGCCCAGTTTTTCCAACAGGAGCGGGCTGCCGACGGCGATGATCCTCTGCTCATGCAACAGCTCTGCGTTCACCCCGGCACCGAAGGGCGGTCGTCCAAGCCGGACTGCCAGATCGACCGCGTCGGTCCGGAAGTCGGAGATGCGATCGGTCGCGACGATGCGCAGGTCGATGCCGGGATGGGCTCCGGTGAAGGCCGGCAGGCGCGGGATGAGCCAGCGTGAGGCGAAGCTCGGCGTCACGCTGATGGTCAGATGCAGCGGCGCGGGCCTCAGGTCCTCGGTCGCGTCGGAGATCAGCTCGAAGGCACGCCGCACCGAGGCGGCATAGCTGCGCCCGGCTTCGGTCGGTGCCAGCGTGCGCGGCAGCCGCTCGAAGAGCGCGAGGCCCAGTTCCGCTTCGAGCTGACGGATCTGCTGGGCGACGGCGCCCTGG
>NZ_JBIWYK010000503.1:0-2089 GCF_044752385.1 Allobosea sp. CER48
CATAGTCCGCCGGCCGACGGGGTGACGATGAGCTTCCGCAACATCCATTCGCACGGTCTCGTCCGGATCGCCTGCGCCGCGCCGCGGCTGAAGGTGGCCGATCCGGCCTTCAACGTCGCCGAGACCATCATGATGCTGAGGCGGGCCGATGCGGGCGGTGCCTCGCTCTGCCTGTTCCCGGAGCTCGGGATCAGCGCCTATGCGATCGACGATCTGCTGCAGCAGAACGCCCTGCTCGATGCGGTGAAGGAGGCGCTGGCGCGGCTGGTCGAGGAGAGCCGCAGCCTGCGCTGCATCGCCGTGGTCGGCGCGCCCCTGCGAGTCGAGGGGCGGCTGTTCAACTGTGCCGTCGCCATCCATCGCGGCCGCATCCTCGCGGCCGTGCCCAAGACCTATTTGCCGAACTATCGCGAGTTCTACGAGCGCCGGCAGTTCGCCTCCGGCGAGCGGGCCGGCACCCTCTATATCGATCTCTGCGGCCAGGACGTCGCCTTCGGCACGGATGTGCTGCTCGCCGCGACCGATATGCCGGACCTCGTCGTCCACATGGAGATCTGCGAGGACGTCTGGACGCCGATTCCGCCTTCCTCCTATGCCGCGCTCGCCGGCGCGACGCTGTTGCTGAACCTCTCCGCGTCGAACGTCACCATCGGCAAGTCGGACTGGCGCCATGCGCTCTGCAAGGCGCATTCGGGGCGCTGCATCGCGGCCTACGCCTATTCCGCCGCCGGCACCGGCGAGTCGACCACCGACCTCGCCTGGGACGGGCAGGCGATGATCTACGAGAACGGCATCCTGCTGGCCGAGGCCGAGCGCTTCGCCGCGGAGCCGCAGCTCATCCTCGCCGATATCGATCTCGAGCGCCTGGCGATGGACCGTATCCGCCAGAACACCTTCGGCGACAGCGCCGACGTGCACCGCGACCGGCTCGGCTTCCGCCGCATCGACTTCGCGCTCGACCCCGACCGTGACGGCGATCTCGGCCTCGCCCGCACCGTCGAGCGCTTCCCCTTCGTGCCAAACGACGATGCGAGGCTGAACGAGCTCTGCTTCGAGGCCTACAACATCCAGTCGCATGGCCTGCGCAAGCGGCTGGAGAGCACGCGGCTCGACAAGGTCGTGATCGGGGTCTCCGGCGGCCTCGATTCGACGCAGGCGCTGATCGTCGCGGCCCATACCTTCGATGCGCTGGGCTTGGCCCGCGAGAACATCCTCGCCTATACGCTGCCCGCCTTCGCGACGAGCAAGGACACCAAGGACAATGCCTGGCGGCTGATGCGCGCACTCGGCGTCAGCGCCGAGGAGATCGACATGACGCCGGCCTGCCGGCAGATGCTGGTCGATATCGGCCACCCCTTCGCGCAGGGCGAGCCCGTCTACGATATTACCTTCGAGAACGTGCAGGCCGGCGCGCGCACCTCCGTGCTCTTCCGCCTCGCCAACCGGCACAACGCGCTGGTGATGGGCACCGGCGATCTCTCGGAGCTGGCGCTGGGCTGGTGCACCTACGGCGTCGGCGATCACATGTCGCACTACAACGTCAACGGCTCGGTCCCGAAGACGCTGATCCAGCACCTGATCCGCTGGGTCGCTCAATCCGGACGCTTCGGGGCGGAAGCCTCCGACGTCATGCTCGACATCCTCGCGACCGAGATCTCGCCGGAGCTGGTTCCGGGCGACGGCGACAAGCCGGCCCAGAAGACCGAGGATTTCGTCGGCCCCTATGCGCTGCAGGATTTCAACCTGTTCTACACCACGCGCTACGGCTTCCGCCCGAGCAAGATCGCCTTCCTGGCCGAGCATGCCTGGCGCGATGCCGCCGTCGGGGACTGGCCGCCGAATATCGAGGCGGACAAGCGCGTCGCCTATGATCTGCCGGTGATCAAGCGCTGGCTCGGCGTCTTCATCCGCCGCTTCTTCGAGACCAGCCAGTTCAAGCGCTCGGCCGTGCCCAATGGGCCGAAGGTCTCGTCCGGCGGGTCGCTCTCGCCGCGAGGCGACTGGCGCGCGCCGAGCGATGCCTCCGCCGCGCCCTGGCAGGCCGACTGGCAGCGCATCCCCGACTGATGAGCCCGGCCGGTTGTCGCGT
>NZ_JBIWYK010000504.1:0-2085 GCF_044752385.1 Allobosea sp. CER48
CTGCCTGTCCTCATCCGGCGCCGCGCTCCGCATGGCTACACGGTCAGCACGATCTTGCCGATATGAGCGCTGGACTCCATAAGGCGATGGGCCTCGGCTGCCTGTGCCAATGGGAAGGTCGCATGGATCTGCGGCCTGCAGCGCCCGGCTTCCAGCAGCGGCCAGACCTTCTCGTGCAGCTCCACGGCAATGGCGGCCTTCTCGGCGATGGTGCGGGGGCGCAGCGTCGAGCCGGTATGGGTCAGGCGCTTCAGCATCAGGCGGCTGAAATTGGCCGTCGTCTTGGGGCCGTTCAGGAAGGCGATCTGGACGATGCGGCCCTGATCGGCCGCAGCCTCGTAGTTGCGGTCGATATAGTCCCCACCGACCATGTCGAGGATCAGGTCGACGCCACGCCCGCCGGTCGCCGCCCTGGCAGCAGCGACGAAATCCTCGGTGCGGTAATTGATCGCGTGGTCGGCGCCGAGCTCGCGGCAGGCCCGGCATTTTTCCTCCGAGCCGGCGGTCGCCAGCACCGTCGCGCCGAAAGCCCTGGCGAGCTGGATCGCCGTCGTGCCGATGCCGGAGGAGCCGCCATGGACGAGGAAGCTCTCGCCCGCCTGCAGGCGTCCGCGCTGGAACACGTTGGTCCAGACGGTGAAATAGGTCTCGGGGACAGCGCCCGCCTCGGCAAGCGAGAACCCGTTGGGCAGAGGCAACGCATTGCTTTCATCGACGACGGCAAATTCCGCATAGCCGCCGCCGGGCACGAGGGCGCAGACCTGCTGGCCGATGGCGTAGCGCCGGGCCCCTTCGCCCCGTGCCACGACGGTGCCGGCGAATTCGAGACCGGGGATATCGGAGGCGCCCGGCGGTGGGGTGTAGCCCCCCTGCCGTTGCAACACGTCGGGGCGGTTCACGCCGGCGGCGGCGATGGCGACGAGGATCTGGCCGGCGCCGGGGCGCGGAACGGGGCGGGTCTCCGGCCGCAGCACATCGGGGCCGCCGGGCGTGGCGATGCCGATCGCCGTCATCGTCTCGGGAATATCAGCCATGGCCTGTCGTCCTTCGTCATGGTGCGGTGCAGCGTGACTGCGGCCGCAAGTGGTCTAGCTTGCCGCGCGCAGTTTGAGCAGATGCGAGGCCGCCATGTCGATATTCCCGGAGGATGATCGCCCCAAGCCAAAGACCCTGCATGAGATCGGACAGGATCTCTCGATGCTTTCGCTCGCCGAGATCGACGAGCGCATCGCCATGTTGAAGACGGAGATCGAGCGCCTCGCCGAAGCGCGGGCGCGGAAGGATGCGTCCCGTTCCGCGGCAGATGCGTTCTTTCGGAAACTCGCCTGAAAAATGCGTCAAATGGAAACGCCCCGTTTACGGGGCGTTAATGATTCCAAAATATGAATCTCATCATCCAGTTTGTCTGGATGTCGAGTGGCTCCTGCCTACTCTGTTTGACGCCTCCCTGTTGACCTTCGAGCCGCCTCAAGGCGGCTCTTTTTTTGTCCGTCGCGTTCCCCTGCGCCTGCCTGGAGAGAGCCGATCGTTATCCCCTGCGGGCTGCCGGCCTTGATCTCGCCCCAGCGGTTTAGCCGCGTTAAGGTTAACGACATCCTACCAGCGTCCGAAAACATCATCGGCGCTATCCTTGCGACATCAGCGGCATGAACCGTGACGCGTGCCAAAGGCGCACGGGCCTGTGCCGATGGGAGACACCGCATGAACGATGCCCAGCTGCTTGATCTGCAGACTGAAGAGGGCGCAATTTCCTTCGCTCGCGGCTTCGTCCGCTCGGAGGCCTTCATGCTGCTGTTTCGCGAAGGCATGGGGCTGGTCGAGCAGACGGCCGGCTACCTTGACGGCGACGGGCGCAAGGAGGCGGCGGTGCTGCCGCGCGAGGTCGCGCTGACCTACGCCACCGAGAGCATGCGCCTGACGACCCGGCTGATGCAGATCGCCTCCTGGCTGCTGGTGCAGCGGGCCGTCGCCGAAGGCGAGCTGACCGCCGAGCAGGCGCGCAACGAGCACAACAAGGTCACGATCGGCGATCCGATGATCGCGCCTGCGGAGCATGTCGTCGCGCAGCTGCCGGAGCGGCTGCGC
>NZ_JBIWYK010000505.1:0-2076 GCF_044752385.1 Allobosea sp. CER48
CGGCAAGCTGCCGAACAAGCTTTTGCCGATCGCGCCGCTGAGGCCGCGATGCGCGGAAAAGATCGCATCGGGATCGACGTCGCGGCCGATCTCGCGGGCGATGTCGGCGGGGGCGGGCAGGCGCAGGACCTGGGCGGCGAAAGCGGGATCGGCCACGGCGTCGGCCTTGAGGAAGCCGTCGAGCTCGCGGCCCAGTTCGGCGGCGGTCGCTGCAAGCGCAGCGCGATCGGCCCCGGGCCTGCCCGCGGCGACGAGCGCTCGCGTGGCGACGCTCTGCAGGGCCTGCCAGCGGTTGAAGGAATCACTGTCGGCCGAGAACAGCCGCAGAAGGTCGGCGTCGGAAAGGTCCAGCTCCAGCCGCGCCGGAGCCGAGAAGCCGCGCATCAACGAGGGGATCGGCGCCTCAGCCACATCCTCGAACGTGATCGACAGGGCTTCATCGTCGAGCACGACGAGTCCATCGCCGGCATAGGCATTGGAGCTGCTGTTCAGCGGCAGGTCGCCTTGGCGGCCGACGAGGCCGAGCTTGATCGGCAGCACGACAGGCGACTTCTCAAACTGGCCAGGCGTCGGCGGCGTGCTCTGCTTGAGGTCGAGCGTGTAGCGCCGGGCGGCAGCATCATAGTGGCCGGACGCCGTTACGGTCGGCGTGCCCGCCTGCTCGTACCAGCGCGTGAAATCGGAGAGATCCTTACCTGAGCTTTCGGCAAAGCAGGCGAGGAACTGCTCGATCGTCGCCGCCGTGCCGTCGCAGCGCTCGAAATAGAGGTCCATGCCGCGCTTGAAGGCTTCGTCGCCGATCAGCACCTTGAGCATGCGGATCACCTCCGCGCCCTTCTCATAGACCGTCGGCGTGTAGAAGTTGTTGATTTCCTTGTAGGCGCGCGGCCGCACCGGATGGGCGAGAGGGCCGGCATCCTCAGAGAACTGGGTCGAGCGCAGCGTGCGGACGTCGGCGATGCGCTTCACCGGGCGCGAGCGCTCGTCGGAGGAGAATTCCTGGTCGCGGAAGACCGTGAGGCCTTCCTTCAGGCAGAGCTGGAACCAGTCGCGGCAGGTAACGCGGTTGCCCGTCCAGTTGTGGAAATACTCATGCGCGATGATTGCCTCGATCGAGGCGTAGTCGCCGTCGGTCGCGGTCTGCGGGTCGGCAAGGACATATTTGTCGTTGAAGATGTTGAGGCCCTTGTTCTCCATCGCGCCCATGTTGAAATCCGACACGGCGACGACGTTGAACACGTCGAGATCGTAGTTGCGCCCGAAGACCTGCTCGTCCCAGCGCATGCAGCGCACGAGCGAGTCCAGCGCCCAGCCGGCGCGGTCCGCCTTGCCTGGCTCGACATAGACGGCAAGCTCGACCTTGTGGCCGTCGGCGGTGGCGTAGTCCTGCCGGACATGGTCGAGCGCGCCGCCGACGAGCGCGAAGAGATAGGCCGGCTTGGGATGCGGATCGTGCCAGACAGCGAAGTGCCGGTCGCCGTCAGGCAGCTCTGCCGCCGCGACGAGATTGCCGTTGGAGAGCAGGACCGGGGCCTCGGCCTTCGCCGCTTCGAGCCTGACCGTGTAGACGCTCATCACGTCCGGCCGGTCGAGGAAATAGGTGATGCGGCGGAAGCCGTCGGCCTCGCACTGGGTGCAATAGACCTTGGAGGAGCGATAGAGCCCCATCAGCTTGGTGTTGGCGCTGGGGTCGATCTCCGTCTCGATCGTCAGCGTGAAATCATGCGGCGGCGGAGCGGGGATCGTCAGTGCCTGGGGCGTCACCTCATAGGCGGATGGATCGAGCGGCTTGCCGTCGAGGGCGAGCGACTTCAGCGTGAGTTCGTCGCCGTCGAGCTTGAGCGGGGCACCGGGCTGGCCTTCCGGATTGGGCCGCATCGCCAGCAGCGCACGCACCCGCGTCTTCTGCGGGTGCAGGTCGATGTCCAGATCGACCGTGTCGATCAGCCAGTCGCTGGGGCGGTAATCCTCGAGGCGGATCAGCGGAGCATCGTCGTTACGCATGGGAGCCCTGATGGCGAAGGTCAGGCTTCGTATGTAGCGGTTGCCGGGCGAGGTCGAAAGCCTCGCCCGACT
>NZ_JBIWYK010000506.1:0-2073 GCF_044752385.1 Allobosea sp. CER48
GCTGAAGCTGCGCAGCTATGTGTTCGATCGCTACAAGACGAAGAGCAAGGACAAGGACGACGCCGGGGCGATCGCCGTCACGCTCCGCGCCGAGGACCCTGCCGCCCTCAAGAAGGCCCTGAAGGCGGCCGACGCCGTCGCTGCCGGCGTCGTGCTGGCGCGCGATCTCGTCAACGAGCCGCCGAACGTCCTCTATCCGGAAGAGTTTGCCGACCGCGCCGCCAAGCTGAAGAAGCTCGATGTCGAGATCGAGGTTCTCGACGAGAAGGACCTCAAGAAGATCGGGATGCGCGCGCTGCTCGGCGTGGGGCAGGGCTCCCGGCGCGAGAGCCGCGTCGCCATCATGCGCTGGAAAGGCGCCGGGAAGGACGAGCAGCCCGTCGCGTTCGTCGGCAAGGGCGTGACCTTCGACACCGGCGGCATCTCGCTGAAGCCGGGCGCCGGCATGGAGGACATGAAGGGCGACATGGCCGGGGCGGCCTGCGTCGTCGGCCTGATGCACGCGCTGGCCGCCCGCAAGGCCAGGGTCAACGCGATCGGCGTCATCGGCCTCGTCGAGAACATGCCGGACGGCAACGCCCAGCGCCCCGGCGACATCGTCACCTCGCTTTCCGGCCAGACCATCGAAATCATCAATACCGACGCCGAAGGCAGGCTCGTTCTCGCCGATGTGCTCTGGTACACGCAGGAGCGCTTCAAGCCGCGCTTCATGATCAATCTGGCGACGCTCACCGGCGCGATCCTCGTGGCGCTGGCGCAGGAGAATGCCGGCCTCTTCACCAACAGCGACGAACTCGCACAGCGGCTGACGGCCGCCGGCATCGCGACGGGCGAGACGGTCTGGCGCATGCCGCTCGGCAAGGCCTACGACAAGATGATCGATTCGAAATTCGCCGACATGAAGAACTCGGCCGGGCGTTACGCCGGCTCGATCACCGCGGCGCAGTTCCTGAAGCGCCATGTCAACGACACGCCCTGGGCGCATCTCGACATCGCCGGCACCGGCATGGCCGCCAAGGACAGCGAGATCAACCGGTCCTGGGGCCCCGGCTGGGGCGTCCGCCTGCTCGACCGGCTGGTCGCCGACCACTACGAGAGCTGATTCGAGTTCTGTGAAATCGCTGCCAACCCGCTAGGAGAAAAGGGTTTCGATGGCCGAGATCCTGTTCTTCCATCTGCAGTCGCGCCCGCTGGAGCAGGTCCTGCCGACGATTCTCGATCGCGCGCTTTCGCGCGGCCAGAAGGTCGTCGTCGAGGTTTCCAGCCAGGAGCGGCTGAGCGTCGTCGACGACCACCTCTGGACCTATGCGGACGAGAGCTTCCTGCCGCATGTCACGGCGCTGGAGGCGGATGCCGCCGGGAACCCCGTGGTCATCACCACCCAGGGGCACAACCCCAACGCCGCGCAGGTGCGGATCTGCGCCGACGGGGTCCGCATTCCCGACGCAATGCAGGACTACGAGCGCGTCGTTCTGATATTCGATGGAGACGATCCCGAGGCGCTGACAGCGGCCCGCGAGGATTGGAAGAAGGCCCGGGCCTCCGGCCATGCCGCCAGCTACTGGCAGCAGGACGAGGCCGGCCGCTGGGAGAAGAAAGCGTGAGACTGCCCGTTCTGTTGCTCTGCACCGTGGCCCTTGCCGGCTGTTCGGTCGATATGGGCGGCTTCGCCTTCCAGTCCGAAACCAAGGGCGGCGTCACGACGACGACCACCAGCACGGCCAGCGCCGGCATCTCGTCGCGGGAGCCGGTCCTGACGCCGGAAGGCGAGTGCAGCGTCGGCGTCTCCCTCGATCCCTCGACGCGCCCGCTGCCGAAGGAGATCGCACCCGGAATCACCGAATGCGAGCTGGTGAAGCTCAAGGGCACGCGGCCGACCGATGTGCTGATCGGCGAGAGCGGCAAGGGGCAGCGCGAGGTCCAGGTGCTCTATTCCGAGCCGGGCGGCCGCGAGATCTACCTGTTCACGGACAACCGCCTGAGCCGGATCGTCAAGCCGGGGCAGGGCTGAGAGCAGCGAGCGACCGCGCTCGCCCGCAAGCCGGCCTGCCCGCCTTCGGCGCCTGCTGGCTC
>NZ_JBIWYK010000507.1:0-2072 GCF_044752385.1 Allobosea sp. CER48
GCGGCGCAGATCCGCGATGTCGTCGGTATCATCGAGGCCGTCGCGCGCCAGACGAATCTGCTGGCGCTCAACGCCACGATCGAGGCGGCTCGCGCGGGCTCGCACGGGCGGGGCTTCGCTGTCGTTGCCGCCGAGGTGAAGACGCTGGCGAACCAGGCTTCGGCGGCGGCCTCGCGGATCGTGCATCGCATCGAGCAGGCGGACGAAGCCTTGTCCCACGCAGCCGAGGCGGTTTCGACGATCGGCGCCAGCGTTGCGGCGGTCGAGCAGACCGGGACCGAGATCGCGACCATGGTGAGCTCGCATGTCGAATTGCTCGGCGCGCTCGGGGATACGGTCGGGCGCATCTCGAACGTCACCGCGACGGCCGCGATCGCGATGTCGGAGATCGCCGCGGCCAATCTGCAGACCGTCGGACAGGCCGATATGGGCGCGCAGAGCGCCGGCGAGCTCGACCGGCGGATCAATGCGCTGCAGCTGGAGGCCGGGGCCTTCGTCCGACGCCTGCGCGCGGCCTGAGGCGGTTCCGGCATTGCCGGGCTTGCGTTTGGCGCGCGACTCGGCCCCATCTGGGCCATGCCCTTTTCGACGATTCCCTCGCGATGAGCTGGTCGCCCCAGCAGGATGCGGCATTGACCGCCGTGGCGCGCTGGCTGCAGGCCGGGCAGCCGCAGCTGTTCCGGATGTTCGGCTATGCCGGCACGGGAAAGACGACGCTCGCGCGCCATATCGCCGAGGCTGTCGATGGCGAGGTCGTTTTCGCCGCCTATACCGGCAAGGCGGCGCTGGTGCTGCGCAACAAGGGCTGCCACGGCGCGCAGACCATCCACTCGCTGATCTATCGCTCGCGTGGGGTGGAGGAGGAGAGCCCGACCTTCGTGCTCAACCGGGAGAGCGCAGCTGCCAAGGCCAAGCTCATCATCATCGACGAGTGCTCGATGGTGGACGAGGATCTGGGGCGGGACCTGCTCTCCTTCGGCACGCCGGTGCTGGTGCTGGGCGATCCCGCGCAGCTGCCGCCGGTCAAGGGCGGCGGGTTCTTCACCGAGCAGGAGCCCGACGTGATGCTGACCGAGGTGCATCGGCAGGCGGCCGACAACCCGATCGTGCGGATGTCGATGATCGTGCGCGAGGGCGGGCGGCTCGACTATGGCGATTACGGCCCGAGCCGGGTGATCCGGCGCGACGAGGTCAATCCCGAAATCGTCATGACGGCGGACCAAGTGCTCGTCGGCATGAACAAGACGCGCCGAAACTACAACGCCCGAATTCGCCAGCTGATGGGGCGCACCGACAACAGTCCCGTCGCCGGCGAGAAGCTGGTCTGCCTGCGCAACGACAAGAGCAAGGGGCTGCTCAATGGCGGCGCCTGGATCGTGCAGGAGATCAAGACCTCGAAGAAGGGGCTGGTCACCATGCGGGTGACGCCGGAGGACGATACCGGCGCCAAGGCCGTCAAGGTCTCGGTGTTGCCGAACTTCTTCGACGGTACCGAGGAAGAAGTGCCCTGGGAGCTGCGCAAGCACACCGATGAATTCACCTTCGGCTACGCGCTGACGGTGCATAAGTCGCAGGGTTCGCAATGGGACGATGTCGTGCTCTTCGACGAGAGCTTCGCCTTCCGCGAGCATCGGGCGCGTTGGCTTTATACCGGGCTGACGCGCGCGGCCGAGACGATCACGGTGGTGATGTAGCGGCGTCGCTGCTCAGTCGACGATGCCGTCGCGGTTCTCGATCGCCATCAGGGTCGCAGTCAGCAATGCGACGAGCCGCTCCTTGCCGTCATTCTCCGCGAAGACCTCGGCTTGCGCGAGGGTCAGCGTCCGGCCGCCCTTGACCACCTTGCCGCGCGCGATCAGGCGTTGGCCCATCGCCGGCGACAGCAGGTTGATCTTGAACTCGGCCGTGAGCACGCCCCGGCCTGGCGGCATCGTGCTGAGGGCGGCATAGCCGGCGGCCGTGTCGGCGATCGAACTCACCGCGCCGGCATGGACGAAGCCGTGCTGCTGCGAGATTTCGGGGCTGGGGGCCAGCGCGATCTCGACCTGCCCATGGGAGGCGTGGAGGAGGCT
>NZ_JBIWYK010000508.1:0-2069 GCF_044752385.1 Allobosea sp. CER48
CATCCCCCCGGCAAGAACCGAGGAGCCGGCCGCGGTCAGCGGCTGGCTGACCGTGAGTCGCGAAAAGGGGCCGAGCGCGCTGCCCATGGGTCCTGTCGTTTCTTGTTCTGGCCCGCTTGGACGCTACGCTCGGGCTTGGGTCTTCAACGCTGTTCAGGCGGCGCGGCTGGTCTTCAGCTGCATTTCGCCGCCGCCGTCACGGATGACGGCCGCCAGATCGAGCAGGGCCACGATGTCGCTGTCGAGCAGGACGAGGCCTTCGATCAGCCCGTGCTCGTCGCGCTCCAGGTCGGGAGCGGGGCGAACCGCGGAAACCGGCACATCCACGATGTCCGAGACCGAATCGACCAGGAGGCCGGCCGTCTTGTCCTCGACGTCGACGACGACGATGACGTGGGTGGCGGAGGCATCGGTGACGCCCATGCCGATCGCGGTGCGCAGATCGTAGACCGCCAGGATCACGCCGCGCAGGTTCAGAACGCCGCGCACATGCGGGGCCGCGTGCGGCAGCGGGGTCGTCGCCTGCCAGCCCTTGATCTCGCGCACCATGCCGACATCGATGCCGAAGGTGCGGTCGCCGACCTTGAAGGTCACGATCCGACGTGCGGCCGCTTCCGGCTGTGCCGACGAGAAGTGCTTTTCGCCGAGTTGGAGGGTCATGGTCATCCAGCCATCTTGAGGTCAGATTGGGGGGGACGGTCGCCGGAGGCGGCGAGCCGCAGCATGGAGTCGATATCCAGGATCAGCGCGACGAGGCCGTCGCCGAGGATCGTTGCCGCCGAAGCGCCGTTGACGGCGCCGTAATTCGCCTCGAGGCTCTTCACGACGACCTGCTGCTGGCCGACGATCTCGTCCACGGCGATGCCGACATTGTTGCCGCGTTCGGTCTCGGCGATGATCACGATGTTCTCGTTGGTGGTGCCCATCGAGCCCATCACGTCGCCGAGGCGATAGAGCGGCGTCACCTCGCCGCGCCAGCGCAGCACTTCCTGGCCGAATGGCAGGCGCTCGATCGGCGTCGAGGCGAGATGCTGGGTCTCGATGACCGAGGCGATCGGGATGACGTAGCGGTCGTCGCCGCAACGGATCACCATGCCCTCGAGCACGGCCAGCGTCAGCGGCAGCGCCAGCGTGAACTTGCAGCCCCTGCCCGGCTCGGAATCGACGCTGATGCGGCCGCCGAGCGATTCGACATTGCGGCGCACCACGTCCATGCCGACGCCGCGGCCGGAGATGTCGCTGACCTGCTCGGCCGTCGAGAGGCCGGCGGCGAAGATCAACTGGTCGATCTCCTCCGGCTGCAGCCGCTCGTCGGCACCGACGAGGCCACGCGAACGGGCCTTCGCCAGCAGCCGGTCGCGGTTGATGCCGCGCCCGTCATCGGTGACGGAGATGACGATGCGGCCGGCGCGATGCTCCGCGATGAGCTTGATCGTGCCTTCGCGCGGCTTGCCCGCCTCGGCGCGCTCGTCCGGCGTCTCCAGTCCATGATCCATCGAATTGCGGATCATGTGGGTGAGCGGATCGGCCAGCTCCTCGATGATGGTCTTGTCGACCTCGGTGTTCTCGCCTTCGAGCACGAGGCGCACTTCCTTGCCGAGCGTCTGTGCGAGCTCCCGCACGAGCCGCGGCATGCGCTGGAACACCGCCTTCACCGGCTGGGCACGCACCGCCATGACATGGTCCTGCAGCTCGCGCGTCTGGCGCGACAGCGTCAGGATGCCTTCGGCGGTCTTGGCATAGACGTCGTAGGGCAGCGAGCGAACGCACTCGACCAGCATGGACTGGGTGATCACGATCTCGCCGACGAGGTTCATCAGCTTGTCGATGCGGTCGAGATCGACGCGCACGCTGACCGCCTGACGCTGGCGCGCCGACTGGTCGTTGGCAGGAGCGCGAGGGGCAGCGCGCACCGCCGCCGGGACCTCGGCGACAGGAGCCTGGATCACGGCAGCCGCCACCGGCGTCGGAGCAGCTGCGATCTCGGGTTCGCCCGCAGGCTCGGGAGCCTGACCCAGCTTGGCGAGGATCGCCGAGAGATCGGCCGCGACCGAGCTCGAAACCTCGGG
>NZ_JBIWYK010000509.1:0-2063 GCF_044752385.1 Allobosea sp. CER48
GCCGCGTCTCCCGGACGAAACTCTTCGCCTCCTGCGGCGTTGTCGCCATGCCGGCCGCCTCGGCGACGCCCTTGACGCCCTCATCGCCGGCGCAGCCCGCCAGGGCGATGCCGACCGCAGCCATCATCGCCGCGGTGCGGAGCGACATTCTTGCAGGCATATCGATCGGCATGGGCGCTTCCAGCAGGTTCGTCGAATGTGCTTGGTAAAGCACAGCGTCTGCGTCCTTAATAGGACCAATTTGGGAAGCCATGCGCTATCCTAGAATATAAGGGGGAAGACGATTCATGAACCGCCATGTCGACGACAGGCCCAAGGGCACCACAGGGTCGGCGCAGGCCACGGTTCCCGACTTCGATCAGTTCGCTCAGAACATGGGCCGGCTCGTCGAGGAATACGGCAAAGTCACCGCCGCCTATCTGAAGCCGCTCGAGCGCGGCCAGGCCAAGACCGGCCAGGCCGACGAGGCGAGCGACATGGTCAAGACGCTCGGGCGCGTCGCCGAGCGCTGGGTCAACGATCCCGCCAAGATCATCGAGGCGCAGGCCTCGTTGACCAGCGACTTCATGAATCTCTGGAGCGTGGCGTTCAAGCGCGCGGCCGGCGAGGAGGTAGCCCCCGCGGCGGAGCCGGACAAGCGCGATTCCCGTTTCAAGGATCCGGACTGGACGAACCACCCGACCTTCGACTTCATCAAGCAGGCCTATCTGATCGGGTCGCGCTGGGCCGAGACCATGGTCGAGAAGGCAGATGACCTCGATCCGCATACCCGCAACAAGGCTCGCTTCTACATCAAGCAGATTGCCGGAGCGCTCTCGCCGAGCAACTTCGTCGCGACCAATCCCGAACTGCTGCGCGAGACGCTCCAGCAAAACGGCGACAACCTCGTCCGCGGCATGAAAATGTTTGCGGAGGATGTAGAGGCCGGCGGCGGCGAGCTCAAGATCCGACAGTCCGACGCCAGCGCCTTCGAGGTCGGCGTCAACATCGCCACCACGCCCGGCAAGGTCATCTACCGCAACGAAATCATGGAGCTGATCCAGTACGCACCGGCGACGCCCCAGGTGCTGAAGCGGCCGCTGCTGATCGTGCCGCCCTGGATCAACAAATTCTACATTCTCGACCTCAATGCGGAGAAGAGCTTCATTCGCTGGTGCGTCGAGCAAGGGCTCACGGTCTTCTGCGTCTCCTGGGTGAACCCCGACGCCCGGCATGCCGCCAAGGATTTCGAGAGCTACATGCGCGAGGGCATCTTCGCGGCGCTTGAGACGATCGAGCAGGTCACTGGCGAGAAGCGCGTTTCCGCCATCGGCTACTGCGTCGGCGGAACGCTGCTCGGCGTGACCCTCGCCTATATGGCGGCGATCGGCGACAAGCGCATCGAGAGCGCCACCTTCTTCACCACCCAGGTCGACTTCTCTCAGGCCGGCGAGCTCTCGGTCTTCGTCGACGAGGAGCAGATCCGCGCGATCGAGGAGCAGATGGCCAAGACAGGCTACCTCGATGGCTCGCGCATGTCGGGCGCCTTCAACATGCTCAGGCCGAACGACCTGATCTGGTCCTATGCGGTCAACAACTACCTGAAGGGCAAGACACCCACAGCGTTCGACCTGCTTTACTGGAATTCGGATTCGACACGGATGCCGGCAGCGAACCACTCGTTCTATCTGCGCAACTGCTATCTCGACAACAAACTCGCCAGGGGTGAGATGAGCATCGGCGGCAAATCACTCGACCTCAAGAAGGTGACGATGCCGATCTACAATCTCGCCACCCGCGAGGATCACATCGCTCCGGCGCAGTCGGTGTTCAACGGCTCGCAGTGCTTTGGCGGCCCGGTGGAACACGTGGTGGCGGGCTCCGGCCACATCGCAGGCGTGGTCAATCCGCCGAGCAAGGTCAAGTACCAGTACTGGACCGGTGGCCCCGCCAAGGGCAGCTATGCCGACTGGCAGTCCAAGGCCGACGAGCATCCGGGTTCCTGGTGGCCACACTGGTTCGCCTGGATCGAAGCGCAGGCTCCCAAGAAGGTCGCGGCCCGCGAGCCGGGAGGCGGAAAGCTG
>NZ_JBIWYK010000510.1:0-2060 GCF_044752385.1 Allobosea sp. CER48
GACCCGGTACCGCTGACGCCGGCCGAGCGCGTCGAGCACTACATCCGCGATTACGACGGCGGTCCCTGCTTCTTCCTCTGGCCTCTCGACATCGGCGACCGCAAGGCGACGGTCGAAGGCTTCGGCAGTGCGACCGAGCCCTTCGTGAAGTTCGACAACGCCTTCAAGGCGGCGCAGGGCTTCGAGGCCCAGATCCATCTGCGCCCGGTCACGACAGCCCAGTGCGCGATGGTCGATTTCCTGCGTCAGCCCGGCATCGCCATCGATCGCAGCCCGAAACTCCAGATCGGCGCCTTTACGATGAAGAGCGGCGACGCCTTGAACGGCTCGGTCGAGGCCGGCGGCGGCCTCAACCTCGACGTCGTACTGATCGGCGATGACGGGCTGGTCTACAATCTCGCGAACTTCACCCGGCGGGAGGGCAACAAGGCGATCTTCAACCTCAAGCTGGAAACGACCGGCGGCTCGGCCCGGCCCCAGACGGTGCTCGCGCTCGTCAGCCAGGAACCCCTGCCGGTGCTTTCAGGCCCCAACCCTGCCCCGGCCGCGGAGTTCTTCGCCAATCTCAAGCTCGATCTCGCCCGCCAGGGTGGCAAGCTCGGCCTGGCGATCAAGTATTTCCGGCTGGAATGACCGGCAGCCGCCGCGCCGCCCGATCCGCGGCGGCGCCCCGACGAGCGTCGATCTAGTCCTCCCGGTAGAGAGCGCCCCATTCGTCCTGCCAGACACCCGCAGGATCGGTGACCACGAGGGGTGCCCGGATCTCGTTGGCGAGGTGTACGGCGGTTCGGAACGCCTCCTTGGCCGCCAATTCGTCGCTGACGAAGTCATTGACCAGATGCCCGGCCGCAAGATCGGCCGGGCAGAGCACCCGGCCGAAGGCCTCGCCGCCGCGTTGCGTCAGGCTCAGCGTGATGGCGTCCACCTGTGGTTCGTCGACCTGCTCGAAACGGTTGCCGGCCATATCCATTCTCCCCTTCCTGCGTTCCGCACAAGCGCGGGTGGAAAGCCGCGGGCGGATCGCGCGCGGCAGAATGCTTGGTGAGGCAAAGGCTCCCGCGCCGGTGCCTGCTCCCTATTTCTTCGGCTGCGGCCTGCTGATCCCCGCGCCCATCGTCGGCCGCACCGCGCTGTAGCGATCGAGCCTGACCTTGATCATGTCGTTGAACTTCCTGTGGACCTCGGAAACCGAGAGCGTCTTGGTCTCGCCGCCGGCATCCGCATAGAAGATCGGCCGGTTGGCCTGCGCCGGACGTGGCAGGAGTTCCGCCGCCTTGACACCCGGTGTCTCCTCCATCGTCTCGATGAAGGTCTGGGCTGCGTCGGGCCCGAGGAAATGGATCAGGTAGATCTCGCCGCCGGTCAGATGACGGCCCAGCGCCCGCTCCAGCCTGAGTGTGTCGCGCTTCAGCATTTCTGCAGCCAGCAGGGCGGAAATATAGGGCTCGCGCCGCATGTCGAGTATCCGCTGGCGCTCGCTTCCGTCGGAGACGACGAACTGCCGTCCCGAGCGACCGATCAGCTTTGCCTCGGCGACGAGCCCGTGCCGCGCCCCGAACTCATAGATCACGCCGAGCCAGGTCTGCTCGATGAACTGGTAGAGGCCGGTGGCGGAGGACGTCTGCGCCTTCACTCCGGTCGAGAACGAGGACTCCTTGTCGGCGACCGCCATCAGCAAGGTCGGGTCGGCGCCCACGACCTTGCTGGCCCGGACGATCGTGTCGACGAGGTGCCGTCGGATCTTGATCGGCCCGAATGTCAGGATCTGGTCGGGATCTCCGCTTGATATCTGCGGCGGCGGCTGTGGCGCGCCGCTGGGAGAGACCGGGCCCGCCGCGCCGCCCTGCATCTTCGGTGGCACCAGCAGAATGTTCGACGGCAGTTGCAACTGGTTGACCGGAACCTGTTGCGTCTGCGTTTCATCCTGCGGCCGGATCGCCGCCAGCGACGGATCGTTGTCGAGAGCGAACTGCGCTGCCTGCCGCGCGCCCTCCAGATCCTGCTCGACCGAGGAGAGGATCAAGGATGGGCGCGCCGGCCCGTCCTTCAGTGCCGGCGCG
>NZ_JBIWYK010000511.1:0-2054 GCF_044752385.1 Allobosea sp. CER48
CCGATCAAGCCGGAAGACGAACTCGCGATCGGAGCGATGCTGAACAGGGTGACGGCGGAAGACCTGCGGCTGCGCTTCTTCTCGCCTCAGAAGTTCTTCAGCCATGTCTTCCTCGCCCGCCTGACCCAGCTCGACTACGCACGCGAGATCGCGTTCCTCGCGGTGGAAGAGGCGAGCGGCGAAGCAGCCGGAGCCGTCAGGCTTCATGCCGGCCCGGACCATCGCGAGGCCGAATATGCCATCCTGCTCCGCTCCGACCTGAAAGGCATCGGCCTCGGCCGCGCATTGATGGAACTGATCCTCGACTGGGCCCGGGCCGACGGCATCCAGCGCATCCACAGCCAGGTCCTGGCCGAGAACGGGCCGATGCTGGCGCTCTGCCGTAGTCTGGGCTTCGACATCACGCTAGACCCGGAAGACACCTCGATCCGACGCGTCTCACTCGACCTCGCGCCACCGGCGTAAAGGCGATCTCCATCTTTTCACGCCAGATGGCGCGGGAGAAAACAGGAGGACGCCATGCCCAAGCGCATCATTTCATCGGACAAGATCCACAAGGGCAGGCTGCCCTTCGCGCAGGCGGCCGTGGCTGGCGACTTCATGTTCGTCTGCTGCATCGGCACCGATCGGGACGGCAAGCTCGCTGTCGGCGATCCCCGGCGGCAGACCCAGCAGTGCATCGACAACATCAAGGCGCTCCTGGAGGAGGCCGGCGGCAATCTCTCCGACATCGTGAAGTGCACCGTCTACGTTACCGACCGGGCCTATTGGGAGCCGATGAACGAGGTCTACTTCGCGAATTTCGCGGAGGCCTCGCCGCACCGCGTCTCGTGCATCGTCAACGGCCTCGGCTCGCCCGACTGCATCGTCGAGATCGACGCGACCGCTTATCTCGGCGACAAGGCCTGACGGCTATGGATCGGAGGCGATCCCGACGAGGAAGCTAACCCGTTCCGGTCTGGCGCCGCTTCCAGTCCGCATAAAGATCCGGTCCGTCTTCGAGGCGGACCGGCACATGGCTGATCCTCATCGACTGCTCGGCGAAGGGCCTTGCCAGGTCGGCATAGATCGCAGCGGTCGAGAGGCCGTAGGGCGCGCCATCGTCGTTCGAATAGGCGTAGTAGACCTCGCTTACGCCCGAGAGCCGCATCGCCGCCATGCACATCGGGCAGGGATGGCCGCTGGCATAGACCGCGCAGCCGGCGAGGCTCGGCGAACCCAGTTTGCGGCTCGCCGCGCGCAGGGCGACCAGCTCGGCATGGGCCGTCGGATCGTTGGTGGCGACGATCTCGTTGACGCCGGTGGCCAGCACCTCGCCATCCCGAACCACGACCGCACCGAACGGACGACCGCCCTGGTGCATGTTGGCCTTTGCGAGCTCGATAGCGTCGCAGAGGAAGCGCTGCGTCGGGTTCATGATCGCTCCATTCACCGGGCGCCGGCCGCGCGCAGGATCTGCTCGATCTTGGCGTAACCGCGGCTGCGGGCGTGCTGGAGCGGCGTGACGCCGTCACGATCGGCGAGGTTCACATTCGCTCCCGCGGCGATCAGGTCCTTGACGATCTGCTGATGCGCCTGCCCGCCATCGCTCAGGATGATCGCCTCGAGCAGCCCGGTCCAGCCGAGATTGTTGACGTGGTCGACCTCGACACCGGCTGCGATCAACGTGCGGACCGTATCGATATGGCCGCGCTCGCAAGCCGGGATCAGGGCGGTGCCGCCGTAGCGGTTCGTACTCCTGAGATCCGCGCCATGAGCCAGCGTCAGCTTGAGTATGGCGAGGTGGCCGCGCGCACCGGCGTAGAGGTATGCGCTGTCATTCATCGCGTCCTTTGCGTTCACGTCGGCGCCGGCCTCGATCAGCGCCCTGGCCGCCTCGATGCGGTTGTCATGGGTCGCGACGAGCAAGGCCGTGCGCCCGCGTGCGTCGCGGGCGTCGATGGCAGCGCCTCCCGCGAGAAGGCGCCGGATTGCAGCCGCATCGTCGTGGGCCGCAGCGGCGTGGAGGCTCGTGTCTGTCATGGTCTGTCCGAAGGCAATCTGCGGCCAGAAGG
>NZ_JBIWYK010000512.1:0-2054 GCF_044752385.1 Allobosea sp. CER48
TGCGGAGCCGGTTGCAGCGGAGCCTGCGGCGGAGGCGGGCGAGGCGGTGGCTTCCGATGTCGCCGAAGCCGATGTTCAGGAGCCGGCCGCCACATCGGAGGCTTCCGAGCATGCGACTGAGGAGGAGCCGGCCGCCTCGGCGGAGCGTCCGGCTTCCGACGAGGGCATCGTCGGCGCCTATCAGGTCGGAGACGCCCATTTCACGATCTATGCAGACGGCTCGATCCGGGCGCGGACGCCTGACGGCGAATTCAGCTTCGCCTCGATGGACGAGCTCAAGGCCTATCTCGCGAGCGAGAAGAACCGGCTGGGCGCCTGATCAGGCGCCGGCGCCCGTCACCTCCGGCCAGCCTTCGCCGACCGCCTGGATGGCGAAGGCATAGGCGAGGGCGGTTTCCTTCAGCGAATCGAACCGCCCGGCGGCGCCGGCATGGCCGGCCTCCATATTGGTGTGCAGCATGATCGGGCCGCCGCCGTTCATCGTGGCGCGCAGCCGCGCCACCCACTTCGCCGGCTCCCAATAGGTCACGCGCGGATCGGTCAGCCCACCCATCGCCAGGATCGGCGGATAATCCTGCGCCGCGACGTTGTCGTAGGGCGAATAGCTGCGGATGGTCTCGAAGGCCTTCACGTCGCGGATCGGATCTCCCCATTCCGGCCATTCCGGCGGCGTCAGCGGCAGCGTGTCGTCGAGGATGGTGTTGAGCACGTCGACGAAGGGCACCTCCGCGATGATACCGGCGAAAAGCTCCGGCGCCATGTTCGCGACCGCGCCCATCAGCATACCGCCGGCACTGCCGCCCTCGGCGACGATGCGGCGCCGAGCGGTGAAGCCGGCATCGGCCAGCGCTTCGGCCGCTGCGATGAAATCTGTGAAGGTGTTCAGCTTGTTCTCGCGCTTGCCGTCGAGATACCAGCGCCAGCCCTTGTCCGTCCCGCCGCGGACATGGGCGATCGCATAGACGAAGCCGCGGTCGACGAGGCTGAGCGGCCTGGTCCGGAACGAGGCCGACATTGCCGAGCCATAGGAGCCGTATCCGTAGAGCAGGCAGGGCGCGGAGCCGTCGAGCGGCAGGTCGGCGCGGTGGAGGATCGAGATCGGTACGCGCTGGCCATCCCTGGCGGTGGCAAAGATGCGGCGCACCTTGTACGCGGCGGGGTCGTGGCCGGACGGTATCTCCTGCCGCTTCAGCAGCGTGCGCTGCCCGGTGGAGATGTCGTAGTCGTAGGTTTCGGCCGGGCGCGCCATCGAGGCGTAGATGAAACGCAGCGTATCGGTGTCGAACTCGTAGCCTGGGTCCATGCCGAGGCCGTAGGCCTCCTCGTCGAAGGCGATGCTGCTTTCGGCGCCGCTGGCAAGGTCGCGGATGACGATCCGTGGCAAGCCGTCCTCGCGCTCAAGCCGGACAAGCCGCCCCTTCAGGCAGAGATGGCTGATGATCAGCCGCCCGGCCCTGTGCGGGATGAGATCTCGCCAACAGTCGGCGGCAGGCTGTGCCACCGGGGTGCTGACGATCTTGAAATCCTCGGCATCCCCGGCATTCGTCAGGATCAGGAAATCGTCGCCGTGATGCTCCAGACCATATTGCCGGCCGACCTCGCGCGGCGCGATCAGGACAGGTCTGGCCGCGGCGTCGTCGAGATCGACCACGCGCGTCTCGGAGGTCTCGTGGTCGCTGATGGTGATCAGCAGGAAGCGCCCCGACTGCGTCCGGTCGATATCGACGAACATGCCGGCATCGGCTTCGTCATGCAGCAATTCGTCGCTCCCGGCGGGGGCGCCGAGGCGATGACGCAGGACGCGGGAGGGGCGATGATCGGCATCCAGAGCGACATAGAAGAAGGAGCGCGAGTCGTTGCCCCAGACGATGTCGCCCGTCGTGTCCCGGACTTCGTCCGGCAGGTCCTCGCCGGATTGGAGGTCGCGGATGCGGATCGTGTGCAGTTCCGAGCCAGCCTCGTCTGCGCTCCAGCCGAGCAGGCGGTGATCCGGGCTGTGCGCAGTATCGCCAAGATCAAAGTACTCCTTCCCTTGCGACAGGGCGTCGGCGTCC
>NZ_JBIWYK010000513.1:0-2041 GCF_044752385.1 Allobosea sp. CER48
CCGACACCACTTCGCCCACCGCCGGATTCGGGACGGATCCCGGCGCCCCCTACGATCTCGCGGTCATCGGCGGCGGCATCAACGGCTGCGGGATCGCCCGTGATGCAGCCGGGCGCGGCGCCTCGGTCGTGCTGTTCGAGAAGGACGACCTCGCCAGCGCGACCTCCTCGCGCTCGACCAAGCTGATCCATGGCGGCCTGCGCTACCTCGAGCATTACAAGTTCCGGCTGGTGCGCGAGGCCCTGATGGAGCGCGAACGGCTCTGGGCCATCGCGCCGCACATCATCCGCCCGCTGCGTTTCGTGCTGCCGCATCACAAGGGCCTGCGCCCGGCCTGGCTGCTCCGCCTCGGCCTCTTCCTCTACGACCATATCGGCGGTCGCAAGCTGCTGCCGGCCACCCGCACCCTCGATCTCGCACATGACGTCGTCGGCAAGCCGCTGAAGGACGACCAGGCCAAGGCCTTCGAGTACTCCGACTGCTGGGTCGAGGACGCACGGCTCGTCGTGCTGAACGCCATGGATGCCGCGGTCCGAGGCACCGCGATCCACACCCGCACCCGCGTCGTTTCGGCCCATCGCGAGAACGGTCTCTGGCAACTCGTGACGGAAGGCCCTGATGGCAAGCGGACGGTATGGGCCAAGACCCTCGTCAACGCTGCCGGCCCCTGGGTCGGCGAGGTCTTGAGCGGCGTGATCCACACCAATGCCCGCGCCGGTGTCCGCATGGTCCAGGGCAGCCACATCGTCGTGCCGAAGCTCTACGACCACGATCGCTGCTACATCTTCCAGAATGCCGACGGACGCATCATCTTCGCGATCCCCTACGAGCAGGACTTCACCCTGATCGGCACGACCGACCGGGACTACAAGGGAGACCCGGCCGAAGTCGCCGCGACGCCGCAGGAGATCGCCTATCTCTGCGCCGCGGCGAGCGAGTATTTCCGCCAGCCGGTCACGCCGAATTCGGTGGTCTGGACCTATTCCGGCGTGCGGCCGCTCTATGACGATGGCGCCTCGAAGGCCCAGGAGGCGACCCGCGACTACGTGCTGACGCTCGACGCCCCGCAGGGCGAGGCGCCACTGCTCTCCGTCTTCGGCGGAAAGATCACCACCTATCGCCGCCTGGCGGAAGCGGCGATCGCCAGGCTTGCTCCGCATGTGCCCTGGGCCGCTCGCGCCGACTGGACCATGACAGGCGCCCTGCCCGGCGGCGATTTTCCGGTGGGCGGCTTCGACAAGCTGGTCGACGAGATCGCCGCCGCGCATCCTTGGCTGGAGCACCGGACCGTGACGCGGCTCGCCCGCTGCTACGGCACGCGCATTCGCGACATTCTCGCCGGTGCCTCCGGCTTCGCCGATCTCGGCCGGCATTTCGGCGCCGACCTGTACGAGCGTGAGGTGCGCTATCTGATGAAGGCCGAGTGGGCGCGCCGGGCGGATGACGTCCTCTGGCGGCGCGGCAAGCTCGGCCTGCGGCTTTCGGCGGCCGAGCGCGAGGCGCTCGACGACTACATGCTGGCAGCGATGGCGGAGGCAGCCTGAGTCGGGCACCGATCTTTTCGCCTTTGGCGCAAAGAGTTGGGCGAAATCCCGGAATCAGATCCTCAACGGCAGCGGCGACGGCCTATGTGCTGCGCTTCGCAGCGACGGCCGTAATCTCGATGCCGTAGCCCGGCGACGCCAGCTTCGCCTCGACGGTTGCGCGCGCGGGTGCGTTGCCGGGCGCCACCCACTTGTCCCAGACCGCATTCATCTCGCCGATCTTGCTGATATCCGTCAGGAAGATCTGGACGCTGAGGATGCGCTCCTTGCTGCTGCCGGCCTGCGCCAGCGTGTCCTCGAGCAGCGCCAGCACCTCTGCCGTCTGCTCGGTGAGCGAGCGCCCTTCGGTCTGCTCCGGCACGTGGCCGGCAAGGAAGACGATGCCGTTGAAGATGGCGGCGTCGCAGTAGCGCGCGGCCAGCCCGATGCGTTCGATGGTCATGGCGGGTCCTGTCAGAGCTGGAAAAGGAAGTGCCGGCTTCGCCTGCATGCCGAAC
>NZ_JBIWYK010000514.1:0-2037 GCF_044752385.1 Allobosea sp. CER48
GCTCGCTGCCGGGCAGACCCGGCGGCCTCGACCATCGGGGTTTTCGATGATGGACACCATCGTACTCGCCGTCGGGCTCGGCTTCTTCGGGCTCTCCTTCGCCTATGTCGCCGCCTGCGACGCACTCTAGGGGAGGCCGGCATGCTTCTGGATTTCGCCCTGGGCGGAGCGGTGACGTTGTTCCTGCTCGCCTACCTCACCTACGCGCTGATCCGCCCCGAGCGGTTCTGACGGCGGCAGCTCCTCAGATTCGGAACCTCATCCATGACCCTCAACGGATGGATCCAGATCCTGCTCTTCTGCGGGATCATCGTCGCCCTGGTCAGGCCGCTCGGCGGCTACATGACCCGCGTCTTCGCAGGCGAGCGAACGCTGCTCTCGCCGGTCCTGTATCCGGTCGAGCGCCTGCTCTACGCCGCTGCCGGCACGCATAAGAAGGAGGAGCAGCACTGGACGGGCTACGTCGTCGCGATGCTGCTGTTCAACCTCGCCGGCTTCGTCCTGCTCTATGCGATGCAGCGGCTGCAGGGTGCTCTGCCCTTCAACCCGGCGGAGATGGGCGCGGTGCCGGCCGATCTCGCCTTCAACACGGCCGCGAGCTTCGTCGCCAACACCAACTGGCAGAACTATGCCGGCGAAAGCACCATGTCCTACTTCACCCAGATGGCGGGGCTGGCGGTGCAGAACTTCGTCTCGGCGGCGACGGGCATCGCCATCGCGGTTGCGGTGATCCGCGCCTTCGCGCGCCGCTCGGCCCGCACACTCGGCAATTTCTGGGCCGATCTCGTCCGCTCGACTCTCTATGTCCTGCTGCCGATCTGCGTGATCGGTACGCTCGTTCTCGTCGGGCAGGGCGTGCCGCAGAACCTCAATCCCTACACCGTCGCGACGACGCTGGAGGGCGCGCAGCAGACAATCGCGCAGGGTCCGGTCGCCTCGCAGATGATGATCAAGCATCTCGGCACCAATGGCGGCGGCTTCTTCAACGCCAATGCCGCGCACCCCTTCGAGAACCCGACGGCGTTCACGAACCTGATCCACATGGTCGCGATCTTCGCGGTCGGCGCGGCCCTCACCAATGTCTTCGGCCGCATGGTCGGCAACGAGAAGCAGGGCTGGGCGATCCTGGCGGTGATGGGCCTCCTGTTCATCGCAGGCGTGGTCGTCTGCTACTGGGCGGAGGCCGCCGGCAACCCGCTCGTCCAGGCGCTCGGCCTCGATGGCGGCAACATGGAAGGCAAGGAGACGCGCTTTGGCATCACGCTGTCGGCCCTGTTCGCCGTCATCACCACGGCGGCCTCCTGCGGCGCGGTCAACGCGATGCATGACAGCCTGATGCCGCTCGGCGGGCTGGTCCCGCTGATCAACATGATGCTCGGCGAGATCATCGTCGGCGGCGTCGGAGCAGGCTTCTACGGCATCATCCTCTTCGTCGTCATCGCCGTCTTCGTCGCCGGCCTGATGGTGGGCCGCACGCCCGAGTATCTCGGCAAGAAGATCGAGGCGAAGGAGGTCAAGATGGCGATGCTCGCCGTGCTCTGCCTGCCGCTCGCCACGCTCGGCTTCACCGCCGTCGCGGTCGTGCTGCCGGATGCCGTCGGCTCGATCGCCAATCCCGGTCCGCACGGATTCTCCGAGGTGCTTTATGCCTATACCTCGGCCGCGGCGAACAACGGCTCGGCCTTCGCAGGGCTCTCCGGCAATACGGTCTGGTACAACCTGACCATCGGTGTCGCCATGCTGATGGGGCGCTTCCTCGTCATCATCCCGGCGCTGGCGCTGGCGGGCTCGGTCGCGGCCAAGAAGACCGTGCCGGAATCGGCGGGCACCTTCCCGACGCATGGGCCGCTCTTCATCGGTCTGCTCACCGGCGTGATCGTCATCGTCGGCGGCCTGACCTTCTTCCCGGCGCTCGCGCTCGGCCCGATCGTCGAGCATCTCGCGATGCTGGCCGGCCAGAGCTTCTGAGGAGCAGGCCATGCGCACCGACACGGGACCTCGCCCCTCCACCCTCGTCTGCGGAGCGACGATTGCAGT
>NZ_JBIWYK010000515.1:0-2025 GCF_044752385.1 Allobosea sp. CER48
GCCTGGCGAAGGACGGCGCCCAGTTCGCGGGTGGTCGCCAGCCCGCCGAGCTTCAGCGGATCGGCCCACATCACCGCGCCGGCTTCCGGGCCGGGCTGCGGCTCGCCGGACAGCCATTCGCCGACGAAGGAGGCGACGACGAAATGATGCGTCACGACGCCCTTGGTGTCGCGGCCGAAGATCTCGACATGGCGGTTGAAGCCGAGGATGCGCGCGGTGACGCCGACCTCTTCCTCGAGCTCGCGCAGGGCCGCCTGTTCGAGCGTCTCGCCGGCCTCGACCTTGCCGCCCGGCAGCGACCAGAGCTGGTCGGCGGGGGGCTTGGTGCGCGTCGCCAGCAATACCTTGCCCCCGCGGAAGACCGCGACCGAGGCGGCAAGTACCGGCCGCCCCGCGGCCCGGCCGATGGCCGGGAACCGGATGACCTGGCCGCTATCGGCGCTCATGCTGCCGAATCTCGCGTCAAACGTGCTGCCCGCCGTTGATGTGCAGCTCCGAACCGGTGACGTAGCTGGATGAGTCGGTGCAGAGGAAATAGATGGCCTTGGCGACCTCGTCGGTCTTGCCGAGCCGCTTCATCGGCAGGGTGGCGACGATCTTCTCCGTCCCCGGCGACAGGATCGCCGTGTCGATTTCGCCGGGCGAGATCGCGTTGACCCGGATGCCGAGCGGGCCGAAATCGGCGGCCATCTCGCGGGTGAGGCTGGCGAGCGCGGCCTTCGAGGTCGCATAGGCCGCTCCGGCGAAGGGGTGTACGCGGGAGCCGGCGATCGAGGTGACGTTGACGATGGCGCCCTGTGCCGCGGTCAACTCGTCGAGAAGGCCGCGCGCCAGCATGATCGGCGCGAAGAAATTGACCTGGAAGACCTTGTGCCAGTCGTTGAAGGATGTCGTGGCGGCGCCGAGACGTTCGCCGTTGCGCCCCTTCGGCGAGATGCCGGCATTGTTGACGAGCGCGTGCAGCTTGCCGCCTTCCGCAACGAGGCGCTTCTTGATCTCGGCGATGCCGCGCATGGTGTCCTCGGGGTCACCGAGGTCGATCTGGACATGGTCGTCCGCGCCCGAGGGCCAGGGGCATTTCTCGGAGAAGGCCTGGCGCGAGCAGGACAGGATGCGCCAGCCGGCCATGGCGAACTGCATCACCGTGGCATGGCCGATGCCGCGGCTCGCCCCGGTCAGCAGCATGACCGGGCGCTTGCCCGGCTCGGTCTTCGGAAAATCGAACTTCGGCATCGCCATGGGGCTGGAGTCCTCAAGGATAGAAGCGCGTCTTGGTCCACGGCTCGCCGGCAGCACCGCGTCGGAAGATGATGCGGTCATGCAGGCGGAAGGCACCGTCGCGCCAGAACTCGATATAGACCGGGGTGATGCGAAAGCCACGCCAATAGGGTGGACGCGGAATGTCGCCGATGCCGAACTTGAGGGTGTAGGCGGCGACAGCCTTTTCCAGGGCAAAGCGGCTCTCCAGCGGGCGCGACTGCTGCGAAGCCCAGGCTCCGATCCGGCTGTCGCGCGGGCGCGACTGGAAATAGGCATCCGATTCGGCGTCGGTGACCTGGGTCACCGTGCCGCGGATGCGGACCTGCCGGCGCAGGCTCTTCCAGTGGAACAGGGCGGCGGCCTTGGGCTGGCCGATGAGTTCCTCGCCCTTCTGGCTTTCGGTGTTGGTGTAGAAGACGAAGCCGTCCGGCCCATGGCCCTTCAGCAGCACCATGCGGCTGTTGGGCATGCCGTCTGCATCGACGGTCGAAAGCGCCATGCCGGTGGGGTCGTTCGGCTCGGATTTCGTCGCCTCGTCCAACCACTTCTGGAACAACGCAAAAGGCTCGTTCTCCTCGGTGAAGTCACCGCTCGTTAACGGTTGCACGTTCTAATCCTCGGTCAGTTGTGAAGGGCGTTGGGCGAGCGCGAAGTGATCCGGTTTCGGACGGGTGGTTTATATAGGGCAGGGGCCGGAGCGTTCCAAAGCCTTCCTGATCGCGCGGCCCCCATGCGTCCGCTGATGGCGGCTGCGGCGCTCGCGCT
>NZ_JBIWYK010000516.1:0-2024 GCF_044752385.1 Allobosea sp. CER48
TCAACCAGGCGGCCAGCATCGAGCGCCTGACCCGCGAGACCAGCACCCGCACCGCAGGCGCGCTCGATTCCATCACCCGCTGGATCGAGAAGACCGAGGATCGCCTGTCGTCGACCGAGCGCGGCGCGGCCGAGCGGCAGGAACGCGCGACCAACGTCATCGCCGACGCCATCAAGGCGATGAGCGAGCGAATTGCCGAAATCGAGCGGCGCAGCCATGAGGCCCCGCACAGCCGGGCCGGCCAGGCACCGCGCCCCGCCCTCAACCGCGACGGACTTGCGGCCGCGGTCACCGACATCCGCACGCGCCAGCGCATCCTCGACAACGACGATCCCGCGGCCGGCATCACGTCGGACCGCATTTCGGCGCTGCGCGACGACCTGCGCGAACTCAGCTCCCGTCTCACCGGCGAGACGCGGCGCCCCGCGGCGCAGCCTCGGCAGCCCGAGACCGGCGCCATCGAGGCCATGATCGCGCAATTGGCCGACCGGCTCGATCGCTTCGACCGGCGCGACCAGTTCGAGCCCCTGCTCAAGCCGCTGACGCGAATCGAGGCGGAAGTCTCCAGGCTGTCGCAGGACCGGGCCGGCGATGGCTATCAGCGCTTCCAGCGCGAGATCGCGCAGCTCTCGACGAAGGTCGATGCGCTCGCGGCCCGCGGCGCCCAGACCGCCAATCTCGACCCCGTGCTGCGCGACCTCGCGGAGCTGCGCGATCTCGTGGCCACCGGCGGCCAGGACCGCCGGCTCGAGGACCTGGCTGAGCAGGTGGCCTCCCTCGGCTTCGAAATCGGCCGGCTGCGCGAGACCCAGCCGGACCAGCGCGAGATGCGCACCCTGTCGGCCGCGATCGAGGATGTCCGTAACACCGTCCTCTCCAGCCGCCCGCAAGGCCTGGATATCGGCCCGCTGACCTCGCTCGCAGGCCAGATCGACGCGCTCTCGCGCAAGTTCGACGACGTCTCCGCGCAGCGCCACGACGACCATCTCGATGGCCGCATCGACGCGCTGCAGCACCGCATCGAACTGCTCGCCGAGCAGGGTCCGACCGCCGTCACCCGGCAGATCGAAGCCCTTTCCGCCCGGATCGAGAGCCTCGCCGCATCGAGCCAGCTGACGCGCATTGTCGGCGCCGGAGACGCCGCTCCCGTCGAGCTCGGCTCGATCGAGCACATGCTGCGCCACCTCGCCGACAAGATCGACGAAGCCGGCGCGCCCGGCGCAGGGACCGAATCCTTCGAGGCCCTGGAGCGCCAGATATCCGGCATCGCCTCCCGCCTCGACGAGGCCGCGGCCACCCGTTCGGCCGAGAACGGCATCGAACACACCTTGCAGGACCTCGTCGTCCATCTGCGGTCGATGCGCGAGGAAACCGCGGCCGAACGCGCCGCGCTCGTCCAGGCCGCCAGCTCCTCCGCCCCCGGCAAGAGCATCGCCGAGCTGTCCAGCCTGGTGACCGGCCTGCGCGACACCCATGTCTCGTCCGGGCGCCAGACGCAGGACGCGCTGGGCGCTGTCCATCTCTCGCTCGAAGCCATCATGGCGCGGCTCTCCAGCCTGGAGACCGAGTTGCAGGGCGAGCGTCGCGGCATCGCGGCGCGGCCGGCTGTGTCGCCCCACTCCGAAGAGCCCGTCTTCCGCGCGCCCGCTGCCGCGCGCGACAACCCGGGGCCGGCCGTCAGCGTCGCCGCTCAGGACCGTTTCGGAGCACTCGCCACCCCCACGCGCACCGAGGCGGCGCCGGCGCTGCCGAGCATTGCACTCGACATGCCGCTGGAGCCCGGCTCCGGCCGCCCGCGTCCCGAGACCAGCGCCATCGCCGGGCAGGATGCTCAGTCCGTCCGCCAGAGCCTGATCGCGGCAGCCCGCCGGTCCGCCAAGGCCGCCAGCGAAGCCGCGGCCGGCGCGCCGGCATCCGCTCCGGAACCGTCAGCAAAGAGCCCGCGCCGCCTCAAGGACATGCTGGAGCGCCGCAAGCGGCCGCTTCTGCTCAGCCTCGCAGCGCTGATCCTGGCGATGGGCACC
>NZ_JBIWYK010000517.1:0-2013 GCF_044752385.1 Allobosea sp. CER48
GCTGGCCGCGATCTGCGAAGGGGAAAGGGCATGAACGCCATCGCCTATCCCAAGGGAACGGTGAAGGCGCTCTCGCGCTCCTTGCGCATCTACCATGGCGACAAGCAGCGGCATGCGGCGATGGACGAGCTGTATGGCGCCTTCCTCGGGCCGGGCGACCTTGCCTTCGATATCGGTGCCCATGTCGGAGACCGCATCTCCTCCTTCCGCAGGCTCGGCGCCCGCGTCGTCGCGCTCGAGCCGCAGCCGGGCCCGGCCCGCGTCGTCCGCCTGATCCATCGCCGCGACCCGCTGGTGACGCTGGTCGAGGCTGCCTGCGGCGACCACGAAGGCACGATCGCGCTCCGGATCAACAGCGCCAATCCGACGGTTTCGACGGCCTCGGCCGCCTTCATCGGGGCCGCTGAAGGCGCCCGGGGCTGGGAGGGGCAGGTCTGGGACCATGAGATCACCGTGCCCTGCACGACGCTCGATCGCCTGATCCTTCGCTACGGGCTGCCGCAGCTCCTGAAGATCGATGTCGAGGGCTTCGAGGCGCATGTGCTGGCGGGGCTGACGAGGGCCGTCCCGGTCATTTCCTTCGAGTTCACGACGATCCAGCGCGAGGTCGCGGAGGCCTGCCTGGCTCTGCTGGAGACGCTCGGCCCCTATCGCTTCAACGTCGCGATCGGCGAGAGCCAGAGGCTCGAACTGGCCGAGCCGGCGAGCGCGGACGCCATGGGAGATTATCTGCGCGGCTTGCCTCATGCCGCCAACTCGGGCGATGTCTACGCGATCCTTCAACGCTGAGACCGAGGCCTCATGACGTTTTCGCGCCTGCGCGCCGCTGCTTTCGCCACGATTTTCGCCTCCTTCGCCGGCCCCGCCATCGCGGCAGGCGACATCGCCGTCGAGGTGAAGAACGAATCCGAGCCCGTGCTCTGTGCCGAGAAGGACAACGTCACGGTCAAGGCGATCTCGCCGGAGGTGCGGCGGTTCCAAATCGAGGCGGCGCATCCCGCCTACATCGCAGGCCTCGTCCGCGACAACTGGGATGCCGACTGGGCCAATTGCGACATGAAGGGCGACCCTTCCTTCGCGCCTCCGACGCCGCCGCGCCGCATCACCTTCTGGGAAACGATCGACTACTGGCTCGTCGGGTATACCTTCCCGACCTTCTGGCGCCCGGCCGATGCGACCTTCCGCGTCGGTGACCGGGTCGAGAAGGGGCTGCATCTCGTCCAGCTCTGGAAGCTGGGCAAGGACAAGTCCTACGAGGTGCTGGTGGTCTATCCGCAGGACGGCTACTGGCGCGCGCGGCCGCTGCCGCCGGAGCATCTCGGCTTCTCCTCCTACGGCTCGTCCTTCCTGTTCGGGCCGATCGAGCAGGACGGCCGCCCGGTGGTGAACATCCGGGAGATCGAGTTCGATCCGAAGACCCTGACGTTCAAGCTGAATTTCAAGGACGGCTCCGCGGGCAGCCTCAGGCTCGACAGCGTCGACGAGAACCGGATGGTTCTCGATGCGGTGCTCGACAAGCCGGTGACGGGGGGCAGGCCCTTCGTCGCGCTGCGCTCGATGTACGTCACGGAGTTCAACAACGACGTCGCCCGAATCGCGCTGCGCGAGCCCGGCGCGAAGGGCTGGCGCGAGGAGGCGCTGATGTCCTATCCGGGCGGCAAGGCGACCGACATCTGGATGGGGCGCACCACCCATTCGCGCCACAACACATCCTCGCCAGACATGGTTTTCCGGCGCTTCTCGGCTGACCCGAACCCGCCGCCCAGGCCCGAGAGGAAGTGAGGATCGGGTGGCTGCCGCGGAACGCATTCCCTCCCTGCGGCGTTTGGCCATGACGTGGCCTGCTTCGCGCGCTAGCTTGCCACCGTCGCATTGCCTAGCCTGCAGAGATATTCATGCCGCGTTTCGCCGCCAACCTGTCGATGATGTTCAACGAATGGGATTTCCTCGACCGCTTCAGGGCGGCCGCTGAGGCCGGCTTCGAAGCCGTCGAATTCCTGTTTCCTTACGAGC
>NZ_JBIWYK010000518.1:0-2010 GCF_044752385.1 Allobosea sp. CER48
CGATCCGCCCTATTGGGATCGCTGGGATTGAGGCAGGGGCGCCGCGGAGCCGTTCGGCGGCGTCTCAGGCGCTCTCCAGCTCCTCGCCGAGCAGCAGCCACTCCTCTTCGGCCGCCGTGAGCGCTTCCGACAGTTCGGCGCGCTGGCGCGAGAGCTGCAGCGCCTTCTCCGGCTCGCGGGAGAAGGCGCCGTTGGCGAGCGCGGCGTCGACCTTCTCGATCAGCCCGGTCAGCTTGGCGATGCGCGCTTCCGCAAGGTTGAGCTTCTGCCTGAGCGGCCCCTGCGCGGCGCGCTTCGACGCCGCCTCCTTGCGCTCGTCCGTCTTCGGCTTGGGCGCTCCGGCCTCTGGCGCAGGCTTGCCGCGCTTTTCGGCCTTGGCGGCGCCCAGCACATAGGTGCGGTAGTCGTCCATGTCGCCGTCGAAATTCTTCACCGTGCCCCCACCGACCAGCCAGAGCCGGTCGGCGCAGGCCTCGATCAGGAAGCGGTCGTGGCTGACGAGGATGACGGCGCCCGGATAGTCGTTGATCGCGTTGACCAACGCCGTCCGGCTGTCGATGTCGAGATGGTTCGTCGGCTCGTCGAGGATGAGCAGATGCGGCCCATGAAAGGTTGCAAGCCCCAGCATGAGGCGGGCCTTCTCGCCGCCCGAGAGCAGCTTTACCGGGGTATCGGCCTTGGAAGCAGGGAAGCCGATCTGCGCTGCCTTGGAGCGGACCTTCGCTTCCGGCGCATCCGGCATCAGGTCGCGCAGGTGCCCGACCGGCGTGTCCTCGATACGGAGCTCGTCGAGCTGATGCTGGGCGAAATAGGCGGTCTCCAGCTTGCTCGACTTCTTCATCTCGCCGGACATCGCATCGAGCCTGCCGCCGATCAGCTTGCAGAAGGTCGACTTGCCGTTGCCGTTCGAGCCGAGCAGGGCGATGCGGTCATCGGGCGCCAGCGAAAGGTTGAGCCGCGACAAAACCTTGCGCTCGCCATAGCCCGCGCTGACGTCGTCGAGCACGATCATCGGCGGCGAGAGCGGCTTCTCCGGTCCGGGGAAGACGAAGGGCTGGACGTCGCGGTCGACGATCGCCGCAATGGTCTGCATCTTCTCAAGTCGCTTCACGCGCGACTGCGCCTGGCGGGCCTTGGTGGCCTTCGCCTTGAAGCGGTCGACGAAGGCCTGGAGGTGCTTGCGCTCGGCGTCCTGCTTCTCCTTGGCCCGGGCGAGCTGCATCTGCTTCTCGGCGCGCTGCTTCTCGAAGGAGGAATAGCCGCCGCGATAGAGCGTCAGCTTGCCCTGGTCGAGATGCATGATGTGGTCGACGCTCGTGTCGAGCAGTTCCCGGTCATGGCTGATGACCAGAACGGTATGCGGGTAGCGCTCCAGATAGTCGTAGAGCCAGAGCGTGCCTTCGAGGTCGAGATAGTTGGTCGGCTCGTCCAGCAGCAGCAGGTCGGGTTCCGAGAACAGCACGGCGGCGAGTGCGACGCGCATGCGCCAGCCGCCCGAGAAGTCGGAGCAGGGGCGCTGCTGCGCCTCTTCGTTGAAGCCGAGGCCGTGCAGCACCATCGCGGCCCGTGCCGGGGCGGAATGCGCGCCGATATCGGCGAGCCGCGTCCCGATCTCGGCGATGCGGTGCGGGTCGGTCGCCGTCTCCGCTTCCTTCATCAGTGCCGTGCGCTCGGCATCGGCGGCAAGCACGACCTCGATCAGGGTTTCCGGGCCGCCGGGCGCCTCCTGCGCCACGCCGCCGATGCGCCGGCCCTTGGGCAGGCTGATATTGCCGCTCTCGGTGCCGAGATCGCCGGTGATGATCTTGAACAGCGTTGTCTTGCCGGTGCCGTTGCGCCCGACGAACCCGACGCGCGCTCCGTCCGGGATCGCGGCGCCGGTATGGTCGAGCAGCAGGCGCTCGCCGAGGCGGTAGGTGATGTCGTTGATCGTCAGCATGGCCGCCGCTTTATGCGGTTTGCGCGCGAAAACGCAATGCAAAGCCGGAATACGGGCCTGCGGTCACCGTT
>NZ_JBIWYK010000519.1:0-2007 GCF_044752385.1 Allobosea sp. CER48
TGGCGGGTTCATCGCGACCGCGTCGAAGGAAGCCGCCTCCAGCCCGGCCGCGGCGAGTTGCACGGCCGGGGCCGTGACGTCCCCGGCAATGACGGCCGCGCGATCCGCCAGACCGTTGAGCGAGACGTTCAGCTTCGCCAGGGCCGCTATGTCCGGGTCCCGCTCCAGCAGGGCGATACGCAGGCCGGGTTGCAGCAACGCGGCCGTCAGGCCGATCGTCCCGACACCCGAGCCGATGTCGAGCAGCGTCCCGCCGCCGAGTTCGGGCAGCGCCGCTGCGAGCAGGATCGCGTCGCTGCCGGCGCGATGTCCCTTGCGCGGCTGGCGCAACAGGAGCCTGCCGTCGAGCAGCCGGTCCTCGACGATCTCGCCCAGTGCGGAGGCGGCTTCCGCCTCACTCATCGCGCAACTCGGCGCCGTAGCCGGCCTCGACCAGCAGCGCGCGCGCCCGGCGCTTATCGGCCTCGCGCACCAGGAGGCGGCGCGGGAAGGCGCCGATCATGCCTTCGAGCGCGCTGATGTGCTGGTCGGCGACCAGGCAATCGAGCCCGGCCGATTCCAGCAGGGCCTCGACAGCGCCGAGCAGGATCAGGTCATTGGTGCGGATCAGTTCGTGCATCGTCCCATGGAGCCCAAGCCGGGCGCTTCGCGCAAGCTGCGGCGTCACGACGGTTTGCAGGGGCTGGCGCAGCATGCAACGGTTGTGGCATGGCTGGCGGGCGCCGCGCCGGCGCCAGGATCAGACCCGGAGTGCGTTCAGTGGGCGTTGTCATCTCCCTCGAAGAACGGGAATCGAATCAGGCGAGCATCGAGCCGCTGGTCGCGCTGACGCGCGCCGACATGGAGCGGGTCAATGCGATGATCCTGTCGCGTACCGGCTCCGAGGTCACGATGATCCCGGAGGTCGCGAATCACCTGATCTCTTCCGGCGGCAAGCGCCTGCGGCCGATGCTGACGCTCGCCATGGCCGGGCTCTGCGGCTACCAGGGCGAAGGCCATGTCAAGCTCGCGGCCTCCGTCGAATTCATGCACACCGCGACGCTGCTGCATGACGACGTCGTCGACGAGAGCGACATGCGCCGTGGCAAGCTCGCCGCCCGCATGCTCTGGGGCAACGAGGCCAGCGTGCTGGTCGGCGACTTCCTGCTCGGCCAGGCCTTCAAGATGATGGTCGAGGTCGGCTCGCTGCGCGCGCTCGACATCCTTTCGACCGCGGCCGCGGTCATCGCCGAAGGCGAGGTCCTGCAGCTCTCCGTGGCCAAGAACACCGAGACGACCGAGGACGAATATCTGGCGGTGATCCGCGGCAAGACGGCGGAGCTCTTCGCCGCCGCCTGCGAGGTCGGCCCGGTGATCGCCAATTCCTCCAAGGCCGATGCCGCCGCCTGCCGCAGCTACGGACTCAATCTCGGCATCGCCTTCCAGCTCATCGACGACGCGCTCGACTATGGCGGCGTCGCGGCCAAGCTCGGCAAGAACACGGGCGACGACTTCCGCGAGGGCAAGATCACCCTGCCCGTCGTGCTCTCCTTCCGCCGCGGCGACGAGGCGGAGCGCGCCTTCTGGAAGCGCACGCTGCAGGATGGCGAGATCCGGGACGGCGACCTCGAGGAAGCGCAGTCGATAATGCGCCGGCACAAGGCGCTGGACGACACCATCGCGCGCGCCGAGCACTATGCCCGCATGGCCAAGGATGCGCTCGGCCTCTTCCCGGCCTCGGCAATGAAGCAGGCGCTCAATGCCGCCGTCGATTTCTGCGTGGCGCGGGCGCATTGAGCCGGAGGCCGGGCAGGGCTGCCCAGGAAGGCGCCACGCCCGAGATCGAGACGCTGTCGTCGAGGCTCGTCTATGAAAACCGCTGGATGAAGCTCCGCGAGGACCGGATTCGGCGGCAGGACGGGTCGGAAGGCATCTATGGCGTCGTCGACAAGCCCGATTTCGTCGCCATCGCCGCGCTCGACGAGGACGGCTGCCTCCATCTGGTCGAGCAATATCGCTATCCGGTCG
>NZ_JBIWYK010000520.1:0-2002 GCF_044752385.1 Allobosea sp. CER48
GCCGCAGCTGCGGCCCTTCGGCCCGGTCGACCAGCTGGTCACGGCGCTGACGCCGCCATTGAAGAACATCGGCCCGCCGGAATCGCCCTGGCATGCACCTGCGCCGGGCTGCTTGCCGGCGCCGGTGGGGTCCGCAGCCCAGAGCAGGACGCGGCCTGGGCCGTAGGGCTCGACCGTCGTCAGAAGCGCGGAGCGATAGGTGCCCGTGCTGCGGGCATCGCCCTCGCGGGCGACGCCATAGCCGGCGAGCGTCACGGAACTGCCGGCGCGCGGGAGCGAGCCCTCGATCAAGGTTGCCGGGGCGAAGCGCGTCGGCAACGGCTCGGAGAGCCTGATCAAGGCGAGGTCGATCGAGCGCCGGCGGCTGCGGATTGCGCCTGCGTCGAATTCGGGGTGCAGGCTGACCGTAGCCGGTGCGATCAGCACAGGCTCGCCGCCCTCGCGCCAATGGATCCGCAACTCCGCGCCGCCGGAGGCGCAGTGAGCGGCCGTGAGGATGGCCCGCGCCGACAGGACGATGCCGCTGCAGACCCCGCCACGGGCGTTGAGCACCATCAAGGTCGAGTTCGCGGCAGGCCCACCCTCCTGACCGCCGACGACGGCCCGCGCGGGCAGGGCGTCGAAGCCGCAGGCCATGCCGCCGAGCGTTGTGGCGACGATCCAGTTCGCGATGCGCATCGGGCGCTCCTTTCCACGGAGGCGCTGATAGCGCGCCGCGCTCCGCAAATGAACCTCTCGGTCAGTCTTTTGAAGGGGACGATCATGACGCCGCTCGCTTTGGCTCCGCCGCTGGCCGAGCCGGTCACGCTTGCCGAGGCCAGGCGCTTCCTGCGCCTTGACCAGAATGACGAGGACGATTTGCTGACGACGCTGATCACGGCCGCGCGGCTGATGATCGAGGCCGCGTCGGGCCGTTGCCTGATCGAGCAGCGTTGGCGGATCGTGCTCGATCGTTGGCCGGCCGGTGGAGAGATCCGGCTGCCGCTTTCTCCCGTCTCGCGGATCGAGGACGCACGGGTCTATGACATGCTCGGCGCGCCGCAGCCCGTGGCGACAGCGGCGCTCGCTCTGGATGGCATGTCCGATCCGCCGCTGATCCGCGTCGACAACGCGGGGGTCAGCTGGAACGGCCCCGCGATCGTGCCAAAGCCTGGTACGACGACCTGCCAGTCGCGGATCGCGCCGTCGAAGAAGATCTGGCGTACCAGCGTGTCGGAGGCTTCGTCCTTGAAGATGCCGGCGCCGCTGATGCTGGCGCGGCGCACGCCGGCCCCGGCCAGCAACTCGCGCCAGCGTCCGGCCGATTCCGAATGCGTCACGTCGACGGCTTCGGCGTTGAAGGCGATCTGGCGCGCCCTCAGGCCTGCCACCGTGACGAAGGCTCCGGCGTCATCCGCCGCCTTGAGCAGCAGGTCCTTGCCCTTCTGTGCCGCCATGCGGCGTCTCCTTCCATGTCAGAGAGTTTCGGTGACGGCGCGGAAGCGGATCGTCACATGGCCGAGCCCGCTGCGTGGCTCGCGGGCGAGCCGGCTCGACAGCCACCGCAGATTGACCAGCGCATGCCCCTCGAGCGCGAGGTCCGCTTCATCCAGAGCGTCGACGACCAGCCGGGCCGCCTCCAGGGCCTGCCGCGACGAGGCGCTCTGCGCAGCCCAGACGACAAGCGCGATTTCCTGCTCGCAACCGCGATCGCTGCCGGTCGACCAGTCGCGCGCTTCGACATCGCCATGCACGACATAGAGTCCGCGCGCGGCGCGCGGGGCCTCGTCATGGATGCGGCCGGGGCCGATCAGTGCCGCCAGCGCTCCATCCGCTTCCAGCCGGGCCTGAACTGCCGCCCGCAAGGCCAGGATCGGATCGCTCATGGCTTCGCTTCCCCGACGAGGCAGACGAGCCGCCGGCGCGAACCATCTGGATCGGAGACGGCCCGGATGTCGAAGATGCGGTCGCCGTCGCGCAGTCGCTTCCCGGCGTCGAGATCGGGGCGCCAGCGCAGTGTCAC
>NZ_JBIWYK010000521.1:0-1990 GCF_044752385.1 Allobosea sp. CER48
TTTCGCCGCCGAGTTTGCTTTTCCGGGTCTCGCAAAATCTTGCGTTTTTTTGTCTGTGCGGACGAAAGATGCGGTGCTAAGCACCTTCGGCGCAAAGAAGTGACCCGCGCAAGGAAAGGCTGCCGGCAATCCGGCCAAGGACCTGTTCGAGATGACCGATTTTCACCGTATCAAGCGCCTGCCGCCCTACGTTTTCGAACAGGTCAACAAGATCAAGGCAGCCGAGCGAGCTAAGGGCGTCGATATCATCGACCTAGGCATGGGCAATCCGGACCTGCCTGCGCCCAAGCACGTCATCGAGAAGCTGGTCGAGACCGCCGGCAAGCCGCGCACCGATCGCTATTCCGCGTCCAAGGGCATAGCCGGCCTGCGCCGTGCCCAGGCGGGCTATTACGAGCGCCGCTTCGGCGTGAAGCTGAACCCCGACACTCAGGTCGTCGCGACGCTGGGCTCGAAAGAGGGCTTCGCCAACATGGCGCAGGCCATTACCGGCCCGGGCGACGTCGTGCTCGTTCCGAACCCGAGCTACCCGATCCATGCCTTCGGCTTCCTGATGGCCGGGGGCGTGATTCGCTCGGTTCCGGCGGAGCCGACGCCGGCGATGTTCCCGGCGCTGGAGCGGGCAATGATGCATTCGGTGCCCAAGCCTATCGCGCTTGTCACCTGCTACCCGGCGAACCCGACCGCCTATGTTGCGACGTTGGACTTCTACAGGGATCTCGTTGCCTTCGCGAAGAAGCACGACATCATCCTGTTGTCCGATCTCGCCTACGCGGAGGTCTATTTCGACGAGAACAGCCCGCCGCCTTCGATGCTGCAGGTGCCCGGTGCGATCGATGTCGCCGTCGAGTTCACCTCGATGTCGAAGACCTTCTCGATGGCGGGCTGGCGCATCGGCTTCGCCGTCGGCAACGAAAGGCTGCTGGCGGCGCTGGCGCGGGTGAAGTCCTATCTCGACTATGGCGCCTATACGCCGATCCAGGTTGCGGCGGCGGCTGCGCTCAACGGCCCCGACGACTGCATCCGCGAGATGCGCGACATCTATCGCAAGCGCCGCGACGCACTGGTCGAGAGCTTCACCAAGGCCGGCTGGGAATTCCCGGCGCCGGAGGCCTCGATGTTTGCCTGGGTGCCGATTCCGGAGAAGTTCCGCCATCTCGGTTCCCTGGAGTTCTCGAAACTCCTCATCGAGAAGGCCGAAGTCGCTGTGGCGCCGGGTATCGGCTTCGGCGAGCATGGGGACGACTATGTCCGCATCGCGATCGTCGAGAACGAGCAACGCATCCGCCAGGCGGCGCGCAATATCGGGCGCTTCCTGAAGGGCGCCGACACGACGCTGCACAACGTCATCCAGATGCCGAAGGCGGGCTAGGGCGGATCTCCGCCCGGTGTGATGCCGTAGCCTCTGGACTCGGGGCTGCAAAACATGGGAACCGGTGCGATGCGGACGGCTTGTTCCGCATCGCGTCCGAGGCCCGCTTCCATGCTCCGAAAAGGCCGCCTGCTCGGCGTCGCTTTCGCCGTCTTCGCTCTGGTCTGCCTCGTCGCGACCTATGACTACTCGAAGGGGCGCATTCCGCAGACGCGCTCCGCCCTAGTTTCCGAAGTGCTGTCCGTGACCAACGGACGTGAATGCGCGCGCGATGCGACGGAGATCGTCTCGCGGTTCATCCCGGTCGGGACGGACCGGGCCGAGGCCGAGCGCAAGCTGACCGAGATCACGATCGATCCGCCGAAGCCCTGGTTCTGGACACCGGCCGTCGAGAACAGCACCGTGTCCGACGGCAATTCGATCGAGGCTCTGCACACCATCCGGGCAACCGCCTTCGGCAGCAATCTGCTGCGCATCTATCTCGGCTTCGAGGATGGCAAGGTGAAGCGTGTGGCCGCCGAGGTCGTCTGTCATTTCGGCTGAGGCCGGCAGCGCGCGCCGCCGAAGGGCCGCCTCTTTGCCGCACGGCGTGGCAGCCCGAACAAGGCGATTTCGTTA
>NZ_JBIWYK010000522.1:0-1989 GCF_044752385.1 Allobosea sp. CER48
CTCCGAAATTGCTGACGGCGCCATCCACCTATCGCTTCATGGACTCCCGCTCGGGCTTCCTCTCGATCATCAATCTCGCCAGCGTCGCCGACCTGGAAGCGCGGCTCGGGCGCCCGGTCGATCCGCTGCGCTTCCGCGGCAATCTGATGGTGAGCGGTCTTGCCCCCTGGGCCGAGAACGACCTCGTCGGCCGCGACATCGATGGCCCGAACGGCCTGAGGCTAAATGTGATCAAACGGATCGAGCGCTGCGCCGCGACCAATGTCGACCCCGAGACCGCTGCGCGCGACATGCAGATCCCGAAAGCGCTGATGCAGAATTACGGCCATGTCGATTGCGGCATCTATTGTCGCATCGTCGCCGGCGGCGCCTTGCGTGAAGGCGACGCCCTGACGCCGGCAGAAGCGCCGGCGGAACTCGGCATCGCCTGAACCCACCCGCCTGCAAAAAAGGGCCCTTGCGGGCCCTTTTCTCGTTCGGAACGCCTGGCCGATCGGCCCTTACTCGGTGGAGCCGTCGGACTCGGAACCGAGGGCATCCATGACCTCGCGCGGCGAGCGGCGGCGGCGCGTGCGCTTCGGCGCCGGCTCGGCAGCTTCGACGGCCTCCGCCGGGGCGACGACCGGCTCTGCCGGTGCTGCTGCCTCGACCGGTTCGGGCGCCGAAACGCGCACGGGGTTGGTCAGGAAGGACGGCAGGGCGGCGACATCATCGCCCGCGTCGACCTCGACCTCACGCTCGCGGCGGGGGCGGCGCTCGCGCTGGGGACGATCGCCACGATCGAAGCGGCGCTCGGCCGGCGCCTGCTCGGGAGCGGCTTCGGGCGAAACCTCACCTGCGACGGGGATGTCGGATCGCGGAGCGTCGGGACGCGGCGCGTAACCACCGGGAGCGGCCTGGCCGCCTTCAGCATTGCGATCGAAGCGGCGCTCGCCACGATCCTGGCGATCGAAGCGACGTTCGTTGTTGTTGCGATCGTTGTTGTTGAAGCGCTCGCGGCGGTTCTGACGATCGAAGCGCTGGCCGCCCTGCTGCTGGCCGTCGCTGCCCTCGCCTTCGGCGCGCTGGCCGCCGTGGCCGTTATAGCCATTGGCCCCGTTATGGCCATTTGCCGGGCGGAACTCAGGCTGCGGCCCGGTGCCAGGCTGGAAGGCCTCCTCGTCGCCCTCCTCGTCGCCCTCATCGGCATCCTCGACAAAGGCGCGGTTCGGCGGGAAGGAATGGCCGAACTGCTGAGCCATCTGCTCCTGCGCCGCGAGCAGGATGCGATAGTAGTGCTCGGCGTGCTGGAAATAAGCCTCGGCCGCAACCGTATCGCCCGAAGACTGGGCATCGCGCGCGAGTTGCAGATACTTCTCGGCGACATGCTGCGCCGTGCCGCGAACCTTTACGTCCGGGCCGTTGGATTCATAGCTACGCTGCAGCGGATTGGGAGATTTGCGATTGCCGTTATTGTTGCCGTTGTTGTTACGGCCGCGCATACGCCGGTTCTGACCTGGTCTCATTCGCGTCTGTCTCGCGCTTCTGTGCTCAAAGCAACCGTGGTGCCGTCATGCGCGTGGCGATGCACAGCGGGTTGCGACGCTGTGTCGGACTGAGTTGACCTGAAGGGGCGATACGCCGTTTCTGGTCTTCACGCGCTCTTTTCCAAAAAAGGGCTCCACCCCAAAAGGGGGGACTGAACCCCATGAGCCGATCGGCGCCACGCGCCTTCGGGGCTCCACCCGGCTTGTCAGCTGCACCGCCTCAGGAACGCGCCTGCAAACGATACCGAACTCGAGCAAATCCTGTACGATCGGAAACTGCCCAGAGGCCCGGCTCTGACGCCACCAGCTTCGGCTGCAAGCTGCTTAGCTGCTTTTGGTCGCTTCTCCAAGCGAAATCGACCAAAAGCCTGTGCATTTTCATGCGGCCCCGAAGATCAGCGCCCGCTCATGGCCCCCGAGATCGTTCCGGCCGCCCCGGAATTCAAGCCCTCCGGCCTGCATC
>NZ_JBIWYK010000523.1:0-1989 GCF_044752385.1 Allobosea sp. CER48
GACTCGACCCTATCGTTCTCGCCTTGCCGGGCGACTAGAAGGTAGGCGGGGAGCAGGCGCTGACGATCTCGCAGGGAACAGGGCCCACGCAGCGGAATCGATGCGGCCGGGTGCTCTCGAAGTAGTAGGCATCGCCGGGGCCCAGGATGCGACGCTCCTCTCCGACGGTCAGTTCGATCCTGCCGCTGAGCACGACGCCGCCTTCCTCGCCTTCATGGCTGAGCAGGACACGGCCGGTATCGGCCCCGGGCTCGTAGCGTTCCTTGATGATCTGCAGGGCGCGGCCGAAGAGGTTTTCGCCGACCTGGCGGAACGAGATGCCGCCCTTGCCGATCTCGACCAGTTCTTCGGCCTGGTAGAACACCTGGCGCGGCTTCTCCGGTTCGAAAGCGAAGAATTCGGACAGGCTGATGGGAATGCCGTCGAGTATCCGCTTGAGAACCCCGACCGATGGGTTCACCTCATTCGCCTCGATCAGCGAGATGGACGAATTGGTCACGCCGGCCTGTTTGGCGAGCGCGCGCTGCGAAAGGCCGCGCAGCATCCGGACATGCCTGAGCCTGGCTCCCACATCGACGTTCAACGCGCCTGTTCCTCGTGTTCGATATCATGAACATTTTTCGACGTGGGCGCTATTTTACAATGGCTTGGCGGAGAGATGAAACAGACTTGTTGACTTAGCGAAAACATGAGCACCTCCGGACGGACCGAGGGAGCCCGCCATGACCGTCAACACCAAGCCATCCACGCTGCAGAACGCCCGTTCGCTCGACAGCTTCTGGATGCCCTTCACCGCCAACCGGCAGTTCAAGAAGGCTCCGCGCCTGCTCGCCAGCGCGAGCGGCATGCACTACGCCACCGAGGACGGCCGCCGGGTGCTGGACGGTACGGCCGGGCTCTGGTGCGTCAATGCCGGGCACAGCCGGCAGCCGATCAGCGAGGCCGTGGCGCGCCAGATCGGCGAACTCGATTTCGCCCCCGCCTTCCAGATGGGGCACCCCGTCGCCTTCGATTTCGCGGAGCGGCTTGCGGCTCTTGCGCCGGGCGAAGGTCTGGCGAAGCTGGATCGCATCTTCTTCACCGGCTCCGGATCGGAATCGGTCGATACCGCGCTGAAGATTGCGGTGGCTTACCAGCGCGCCATCGGTCAGGGGACGCGGACGCGCCTGATCGGCCGCGAGCGCGGCTATCACGGCGTTGGCTTCGGCGGCATTTCAGTGGGCGGGATCGTCAACAACCGCCGCGTCTTCCCGCAGCTTCCGGGCAGCGACCACCTTCGTCACACGCATGACCTGGCGCGCAACGCCTTCACCAGGGGGCAGCCCGAGCATGGGGCGGAGCTGGCGGACGATCTGGAGCGGCTGGTCGCGTTGCATGGTGCGGAGACCATCGCCGCGGTCATCGTCGAACCGATGGCCGGTTCCACCGGGGTGCTGGTGCCGCCCAAGGGTTATCTCGAGCGTCTGCGCGAGATCGCGACGCGGCATGGCATCCTGCTGATCTTCGACGAAGTCATCACCGGATTCGGTCGGCTCGGAGCCCCTTTCGCGGCCGATTATTTCGGCGTGGTTCCGGACATCATGACGACGGCGAAGGGGCTGACGAACGGGGCGGTGCCAATGGGCGCGGTCTTCGCGAGCCGGAAGGTCCATGACGGCCTGATGGCCGGGCCGGAGGCCGCGATCGAGCTGTTCCACGGCTATACCTATTCGGGACACCCGGTCGCCTGCGCGGCGGGCCTTGCCACGCTCGACATCTATGCGTCTGAGGGTTTGCTGGCACGGGCGGCGGACCTCTCCGTGGCCTGGGAGAATGCGGTGCACTCGCTTCGCGATGCTCCGCATGTGATCGACATCCGCAACATCGGGCTGGTTGCCGGCATCGAGCTCGCCTCGCGCGACGGTGCCGTCGGCGCGCGGGCCTACGAGGCCTTTGTCGACTGCTTCGAGCAGGGACTGCTGATCCGCGTCACCGGGGATATCATCGCGC
>NZ_JBIWYK010000524.1:0-1972 GCF_044752385.1 Allobosea sp. CER48
CGGTCAGAGCCAGGAAGCGTCCGAAGCCGTCGGCCAGGCGCGGCAGCGCGTAGGTGGCGCCGACATCGGGGAAGAAGCCGATGCCGACCTCGGGCATCGCGAAGAGATAGCGGTCGCCGGCGATCCGGTGGCTGCCATGCAGCGAGATGCCGACGCCGCCGCCCATCACGATGCCGTCGATCAGCGCGACATAGGGCTTGGGATAGGTCTTGATACGGTGATTGAGGATGTATTCCTCGCCCCAGAAGGCGAGCATCTCTTCATGGCGCCCGGCCTTGCCGCAATCATGCAGCCAGCGAATGTCGCCGCCGGCCGAGAAAGCCTTCTCGCTCGTGCTGATGACCACCACGCGGGTCACCTGCGGATCGTTCTCCCAGGCGTCGAGCGCACGGGCGAGTTCGCGGACCATGCCGAGGCTCAGCGCATTGAGCGCCTTCGGCCGATTGAGCACCACGACGCCGGCGGCGCCGCGGATCTCGCAGATGATCTCCTGGTCCTGCGTCATGGTCAGATCCTGCTTCCGATGGGCAGCGGTTCTGGAAGGCGGGGGCAGGCTTGTCAACGCGACGGAACGGCAACTGCGACTTGGCCTGGCCGCACGGGCATCGCGCGTGCTGCGGTCTGCGCCGGCCGGCCAGCGGCCTTGCGACCACGCGCCCTGTTTTGGAATAATTCCGATGTGATATGGAAACGGCCTGCCGACATCGCCCGATCGACGAATGCCGGGCCGTTCCCAATCACCGCTTGAGGCACAATTCATGGAATCCCGGGTCGTGCGGCCTTTCCCCGCCCCTCAGTCGCAGCAGGACGAGGCGCATGCCGCGCCTTCCCTCGGCCTCGCCCGTCGCATGCGCCGCAACCGCAAGGCGGATTGGTCACGCCGGCTGGTGCGCGAGTCTGCGCTGACGACCGACGACCTGATCTGGCCGATCTTCCTGATGGACTCGTCCGAGGCTCGCTCGCCCGTCGAATGGATGCCGGGCGTCGACCGGCTCAATGTCGACGAAGCCGTGCGGCAGGCGGCCGAGGCCGCTGCGCTGGGCATCCCGGCGATCGCACCCTTTCCCTATGTCGACAAGGCATTGCGCGACCCCACCGGCTCCGAGGCGCTGAACACCGGCAACCTGATGTGCCGGGCCGTGCGCGCCATCAAGGCCGAGGTCCCGCAGATCGGCATCATCTGCGACGCCGCCCTCGACCCCTATACCTCGCATGGCCATGACGGCGTCATGGACGGCGAGCGCATCCTCAACGACGCCAGTGTCGCCGTCCTCGTCCAGCAGGCGCAGGCGCTTGCCGATGCCGGCGCAGACGTCATCGCGCCCTCCGACATGATGGACGGGCGCGTCGGGGCCATCCGTGCCGCCCTCGACGGCGATGGCCATGAGGATGTGCAGATCATGGCCTATGCGGCGAAGTATGCCTCCGCGTTCTATGGTCCCTTCCGCGACGCGATCGGCACCAACGCCACGCTCGTCGGCGACAAGCGCACCTACCAGATGGACCCGGCCAATTCCGACGAGGCCATCGCAGAGGTGATGCTCGATCTCGAAGAAGGCGCGGACATGGTGATGATCAAGCCCGGCCTGCCCTATCTCGACGTGGTCGCACGGGTGAAGGATCATTTCCGCGTCCCGACCTTCGCCTACCAGGTCTCCGGCGAGTACGCGATGATCATGGCGGCCGCCAATAATGGCTGGCTCGACGGCGACAAGGCCATGCTGGAGAGCCTGCTGGCCTTCAAGCGCGCGGGCGCCGACGGGGTGCTGACCTATTTTGCGCCGCGCGTGGCGAAGAAGCTCAAGGCCGGCTGAGAAGCTCGCGTCGCTGCGGCGGCCTCGGCTTCAAGGCGCGGAAGCCGTTGCAGCCGTCGAGACCTTTCGGAGCGTTCCATGTTCGGCATCACGCTCCGCGCGACGTCCAGTGCCCCGTCATTCTGGAAATTGGTCGACGAGGCCGCTCAGTTCGAGGA
>NZ_JBIWYK010000525.1:0-1971 GCF_044752385.1 Allobosea sp. CER48
CGCCGGATCGCCGCGACCGGCCGCCCCCACCGCATCCGTCGATAGTCTTAAGACGAACGGTGCAAGACCAAGTGCTCGATTGCCCCTGCGACAATACACGCGCAACTCTTTGCGCCGGGCTGGCATGGCAGGATTCGTCCGCCAGCCGGCAGTGCGCTCAACGCTACATCAGAATCGCGAACCGCACAGACGAACAGCCGGGCATTCCCGGCTTCAGGGTTTACCAGGGGAGACTAACGCCATGAGCATGGCATCGCAAACATCAGGAACGAGGGCCGCACCTCGGCCGATGACCAGGGAAGAAAAGAAGGTCATTCTGGCCTCGTCGCTCGGCACCGTGTTCGAGTGGTACGACTTCTACCTCTACGGGTCGCTCGCCGTCATGATCGGCGCGCATTTCTTCTCGGCCTTCGACGCCAACACCCGCGCCATCTTCGCGCTTCTGGCGTTTGCGGCGGGCTTCCTGGTGCGTCCCTTCGGCGCGCTGTTCTTCGGCCGCCTCGGTGATCTCATCGGCCGCAAATACACCTTCCTGGTCACGATCGTGATCATGGGCGCCTCGACCTTCTTGGTCGGCCTGCTGCCCAGCTACAACTCGATCGGCTGGATCGCCCCGGTCATCCTGATCGCGCTGCGCATGCTGCAGGGCCTCGCGCTCGGCGGCGAGTATGGCGGCGCCGCGGTCTATGTCGCCGAACACGCGCCCGTCGGGCGTCGCGGCTTCTACACCTCGTGGATCCAGACCACCGCGACCCTCGGCCTGTTGCTGTCGCTGATCGTCATCCTGGTCATCCGCGTCAATATGGGCGAGGCCGAGTTCGCCGCCTGGGGCTGGCGCATTCCCTTCCTGCTCTCGATCTTCCTGCTTGCGATCTCGATCTGGATTCGCCTCCAGATGCAGGAATCGCCGGCCTTCAAGAAGATGAAGGAAGAGGGTACCGGCTCGAAGGCGCCGCTCTCCGAGGCCTTCGGCCAGTGGAAGAACGCCAAGATCGCGCTCATCGCCCTGTTCGGATTGACCATGGGCCAGGCCGTCGTGTGGTATACTGGCCAGTTCTATGCGCTGTTCTTCATCCAGAGCATCCTGAAGGTCGATCTCTATTCGGCGAACGTGCTGATCGCCTGGGCGCTGATCATCGGCACGGGCGGCTTCATCTTCTTCGGCTCGCTCTCCGACAAGATCGGCCGCAAGCCGATCATCCTGGCCGGCTGCCTGATCGCGGCACTGACCTACTTCCCGTTGTTCGGCGCTCTCACCAGGGCCGCCAATCCCGGCCTCGCCGCGGCCCATGACAACGTCAAGGTTCAGGTCGTCGCCGATCCCGCCACCTGCGGCTCGGTCTTCGATCCGGTCGGCGTGCGCGTCTTCACCGCGCCTTGCGACATAGCCCGGCGCACGCTCGCGACGCAGGCCATCGTCTATACCCAGACCCCGGCCCCGGCGGGCACCGCCGCCAAGGTCACGGTCAATGGCAAGGACGTCGCCATCGACGCCGGCTTCGCCGCGAACATCGCCAAGGAGGCTATCGCAGCTGGCTATCCGGCCGCCGGCGACGCCCGCATCGTCAAGACCGGCTTCTTCGGCGCGCTCTTCGGCGGCCAGTCGCTGACGGTCATCGCGATCCTGACGGTGCTGATCATCTATGTCACGATGGTCTATGGCCCGATCGCGGCGGCGCTGGTCGAGCTCTTCCCGACCCGCATCCGCTACACCGGCATGTCGCTGCCTTATCATATCGGCAACGGCTGGTTCGGTGGCCTCCTGCCCGCGACCTCCTTCGCCATGGTGGCCGGCACGGGCGACATCTTCTACGGCCTCTGGTATCCGATCGTCTTTGCCCTCGCGACCTTCGTAATCGGCTTGCTGCTGGTGCCCGAGACCAAGGATCGCGACATCATGACCTACGAGAACTGATCGCCTCGACAGGATCGGCGCAGCCGGCCCCACGAACCCCGCCCGCAAGGGCGGGG
>NZ_JBIWYK010000526.1:0-1954 GCF_044752385.1 Allobosea sp. CER48
CCTCCTTCGGTCTCGTCGCAGGCGCGATGAGGGAGACGAAGGCGAGGCCCGTGGGGGCGTTCAGGCGCTCGGGCGAGAGGAGCTGAACGTGAGAATTGCCGAATATCGCGGCATTGAAGGCGGGGTCTCGCCCACGGCTGGCGGCTGCCGTGCGCGGCCCTTGCGGACGCACGCCGTCTTTCAGATGCAGCGGCGAGCGACCGGTGTCGTAGGGGTCGAGCAGGACCGTGACTGCCACGAAGGCGACGAGAATCAGCCCTGCCGCCGCCAGCAGGGCCACGACGAAGCGGCTCCACGCGGCTGTCGGAGCGACGACGCCAGCCGGCTCAGAACTGGAAATAGATGAACTCATAATTGGCGTCTTCGCCGATCTTCAGCAGGATGATGACGAACAGCAGGCCGGTCAGCACCGCGATCCAGCGGGCCGGTGGCAGCTTGTGAACGAGGTTCCAGGCCGTCGGGCCGATGATCGCGAACGCCGCGGCCGGCAGCAGCGCACGCCATTTGAAGCCCGTCCCCGTCGGCGCGAGGCCGATAAGGCCCTTGTAGATCGCCAGCGCCGCCTCGAAGGTCGTGGCGCGGAAAAGGACCCAGCAGAACATCACGAAGAGCAACGTCAGAAGCCACCCGAGCAGCGCCGGCATCGGCAGTCCGGCGCGGCGCCAGAACAGGGCGACGATCAGCGCCAGTCCATGCGCCACGCCCCAGGCGACGAAGGTCAGGCCGGCGCCGTGCCAGAGACCGCCGAGGGCCATCGTAGCGAAGAGCGCCCAGACCTGGGTCGGAAGGCCGCTGCGCGAACCGCCGAGCGGAATATAGAGATAGTCGCGCAGGAAGCGCGACAGCGTCATGTGCCAGCGCCGCCAGAAATCCTGAATGCTGAGCGAGCGATAGGGAACGTCGAAATTCTGAGGCAGCACGATGCCGAAGAGCAGGGCCAGGCCCAGCGCCATGTCGGTATAGCCTGAGAAGTCGAAATAGATCTGGAAGGTGAAGGCGAGCGTCGCCTGCCACGCCTCCGCCATGCTGATCACCTTGCCGGCGGCGGCGGCGGCGAAGACCGGGTTGGCGTATTCGGCGAGCGGGTCGCCGATCAGCACCTTCTTGGCGAGGCCGAACGTCAGCAGCATCAGGCCGCGCGCAATCCGCTCGGCCGCGTCGGGGCGTTGATACGGTCGCTCGTCGAGCTGGTGCATGATCTCGCGCCAGCGCACCAGCGGCCCGGCGAGCACCTGCGGGAAGAAGGCGATGTACAGTGCGTAGCGGACGAGATCGTAGCGCGGCGCCTGCCCGCGCCGGAGATCCGTCAGATACATGATGTGGTGGAAGGTGAAGAAGGAGATCCCGAGCGGCAGCGCGATGTCGAATTTCGGCGCCGGCAATCCCGGAATCATGCCGGCGAGGTCCGCGAAGAAATTGAAGTACTTGAACACCGCCAGCACGGCGAGGTTCAGCACGATGGCAAGCGTGATCAGGGCGCTGGACTTCGTCTTCTGGAAGGCTTCGGCGATCAGCCAGTTCAGCCCGATCGAGAGCGCCAGCAGCGGCAGGAAGCGCCAGTCCCAATAGCCATAGAAGGCGAAGGACAGCACGACCAGAACCGGCAGCCGCCAATGCGGCGCGAAGCGCTCGGCGAGCCAGTGCAGAGCCAGGGCCAGCGGCAGGAAGGCGAGCAGGAAGGCGAAGGAGTTGAACAGCATCCGGGCGAGACAGATCAGAAGATGGCTGCCGCCTTAGCGGATTATTCTGCCTGAGTCATGCCATGAAGCGTCGCAATCATGTTACTTGCAAAATGATAGTTTGTGCCATAGCGGGGGAACATGGAGCCGGCTTTCGAACCTCTGCCCGAGTGCCCCTGTGCGGCGACGGTCGCTGTCGTCGGCGAGTGGTGGAGCATCCTGATCCTGCGCGACGCGATGCAGGGCTTCACGCGTTTCGACCAGTTCCAGCGCAG
>NZ_JBIWYK010000527.1:0-1945 GCF_044752385.1 Allobosea sp. CER48
TCATAGATGCGAGTTTCGTAATGCAGATGGGGGCCGGTTGAGCGACCGGTCGATCCGACCCGGCCGACGACCGTTCCGGCCTTGACCGCCTGGCCGACCGAGACCGAAATCGCCGACATGTGCGCGTAACGCGTGCTCAGGCCATTGGCGTGCTCGACCTCTACCATGTTGCCGTAGCCGCCATTGTACTCCGCGGCCACGACCTTGCCGGGAGCCGTCGCGAGGATGGAGGACCCGGTCTCGGCGCGGAAGTCGACGCCGGTGTGCATGGCGAGCCCGCGGGTAAAGGGATCGGTGCGGTAGCCGAAATTCGAGGTGAAGTCGTGGTCGCCGGCCATCGGGCGGGCGAGGGGAAGCTGATCGATCACGCCGCGCAGGCGCATCACCGACGACATGCGCGGTTGAAGCGCGGTCAGGGTGGCTTCGAAGGGCCCGGCCGACGGGTCCAGCTTGACCGGCACGAACGGGCCGCCCATGCCGCCGGCCAGGTTCGAGGCGGCGAGACGTTCGGCGTCGAGCCCGGTTTCCGCCAGCGCACTGCGCAAGCGCTTCTGGGTCGCGGCGAGTGTTTCGTCCATGTCCTTGAGCGCCGAGATCTGCGCATCGGAGGTGCTGGCGATCGCCTTGTCGAGCCGCGTCAGCGCCGCCTCGACCCGCTTCGCCGGCGGTTCGGGCTGAGGCGCCTCGCCGGACTGCCATCCATCCGCGGGGTTGGCCTCGGCGCCGCGCAGAGGCGGCATCTCAGGGGCCGGCATGGGCTTGCCCGGCATGATCGGCGCGAAGCTGGTCACGCCCGAAGCGCGGATCGGCTCGCCCGGCTTGATGACGTTCGAGCGCAGCGGCAGCTTCCCGACCGGCATCAGGCCGTTGGACTGCAGCGTGTCGGTGAGGGCGGAAACGAGCGACTGGCGCGATTCGAGCTCGGCCTGACGGGTCGCGAGTTCGTCGACGCGGGATTCGACACCATCCTGATCCAGCAGGGCGCGGCTGGCATACCGATCGATGTCGGCGCGCAGCGCGGCGATTCGATCCTCATATGCGTATTGGCGGGTGGTTTCGCGGGCGATCAGCCGGGCGGCGAGGTCATCCCGGCTGAGGATGTACCAGCCGGCTGCGCCTGCGCAGGCCGTGGTCACAGCCAGCCAGGCGAGGCCCGCCAGGAGCGTCGCGCGGCGGATCGTGTAGGTCCTGTGAGTAACCAGGCCGACGGTGGAGAGAGCGGGACCCGTTTGTGGCTGATGATGATGCATACGCGGAACCGGAAAGAACGCTGCCGATGCCGCGATTAGAGATCGTTAGGGTTAATCTTTCGCAAATCCCGTGCGCCGACCTAGAGAGCACGGGCGGCCGCGAGCACCTCCTCGGCGTGGCCGGCGACCTTCACCTTCCTCCAGATGCGTGCGAGGCGACCTTCCGCGTCGATCAGAAAGGTCGACCTTTCCACGCCCATATAGGTGCGGCCGTACATGCTCTTCTCGACCCAGATGCCGTAGGCGTTGGCCAGCGCCTGCTCCTCATCGGCGAGAAGCGGGAAGCCCAACTCGTACTTGTTCTTGAAATTGCCATGGCGCTTCACTGAATCGGGGGAAACGCCGATGATCTCCGTACCGCTTTCCGCGAACTCCTTGCGCAGCCGGTTGAAGGCGATCGCCTCCTCGGTGCAGGCGGGAGTGTTGTCCTTCGGATAGGCGTAGAGAACGACCTTCCGGCCGCGCAGCGCAGCCAGGCTGATCTCCCCGCCGCCGTCGCGCGGCAACGTGAAGTCCGGCGCCGGTTCACCTTCCTGCAATGCCATCGTCCTTGCCTTCCTTTCGTCGCGTTCTCGCTGCATGGACCGCGCAACACTGCAAGGCAGGCTGGCGACACCGTCGGTCAGCGAAGGATTCGGCCTGTCCCTTTCGGATTGCCGAATCGCTTCGTCTGGCCTCATCGACATGCATGCCGT
>NZ_JBIWYK010000528.1:0-1939 GCF_044752385.1 Allobosea sp. CER48
CTCAACCGCATTCCGCCGCGGCGCCCGGGGGCGCATTCTCGTCAGGGAAAGACGCCCGGGGGCAGCGGCGGCTCCGCGTTGAGCAGCGTGATCGTCACGCGCCGGTTCGGCGGGATGTAGGGATTGTCGACGAAAAGCGGTTCGGTGTCGGCGCGTCCTACCACGGAAGCGAAGCGGTTGCTGGGGAGCCCGGCACCCGACAGGATCTCGCGCACGGCGAGCGCGCGCCCTGCGGTGAGGCTCCAGGAATCGACGGCCGGTGCAGAGCCCGGGCGCGCAGCGGCCGTGTGGCCGGTGACGGAAAGCTGGTTGGGCAGCCGGCGCAGGGTGGGGGCGATCGCCTCCAGCACGAGGCGCGTGCGCTCGTAGGGCTGTAGCGAGCCCTCGGGGAACATCGAGCGGCCGTTCTCGTCGACGAGGGAAACGTTCAAGCCCTCCTTGGTCGGCTCGATCACGATGTTGCGCGAAAGATCGGCGATCTCGGGCATGTTCTGGAGCGCCTGCCGGAGGCTGGCCATGGCGGCGTAGTTGGCCTGGGCCCCGGCCGCGGGGCGGCTGATTTCGCGGTCGCTGCGGCCCGAGCTGGGCGGGCGTGCCTTGTCATCCTGCCCGACGGTGCCCCTCGCGGCATCGCGGGGCGCTGACGGCCTGCTGCCTGCCTTGTCCAGGGCGGTGCCCATCAGGACGCCGCCAGCGCCGCTGGTCGTAAGACTCGGGGCCGCCGGCGCGAAATATTCCGCCAGGCCGACCTTCTGCTCCTGCGTCGTCATGCTGATCAGCCACATCAGCAGAAAGAACGCCATCATGGCGGTCACGAAGTCCGCGTAAGCGATCTTCCAGGCCCCGCCGTGGTGCGCGTGTGCGGCCTTCTTGACCTTCTTGATGATGATCGGCTGGGTGGGCTTGGCCATCGGATCCCTGCTGGAGGTTGGGTGATATCTAGGCGGGCAGAGCGGCGGTTGCCGCTTCCACTTCCGCGAAGGTCGGCCGGACGTCGCTCATCAGAGCTTTGCGGGCAAACTCTACCGCCATCACCGGCGGTTGGCCGCCGATATGGGCAAGGAGCCCCGCCTTGAGTGACAGGAAGTACTTGGATTCCGCCTCGAAGGTGCCCTTGAGGGACTGCGCCATGGGCCCGAAGAAGCCGTAGGCGACGAAGACGCCGAAGAACGTGCCCACGAGCGCGCCGCCGATCAGATGTCCCAGCACCTCCGGCGGCTCGGTGATCGCCCCCATCGTCTTGATCACGCCGAGCACGGCGGCGACGATGCCGAGCGCCGGTGTTCCGTCGGCGAGCGACTGCATGGCTGCCACCATACGCTCCTGCTCCTGATGGTGGGTCTCCAGCTCTTCGTCCATGAGCGCGTCGATCTCGTGGACGTTGTTGGCGCCCATCGTCAACATGCGCATGTAATCGCAGACGAACTCGACCGCATGATGGTTCTCTGCAAAAGTCGGGAACGCGTTGAACAGCGTCGAATCGCTCGGGTTGTCGATGTGCTCCTCGACCGCGAGCATGCCCTTCTGCTTCACAAGCTTGTACAATGAATACTGCATCCCCAGCAGCTCGACATAGCATTCCTGCTTGTACTTGGGGCCCTTCATGAGCGTCCCGAGCATGGCGGGCACGGCCTTGAGCACCGGTGCGGGGTTGCCGATGACGAAGGCACCGATCGCCGCACCGAGGATGATGACAAACTCGAAGGGCTGCCAGAGAACCTCGAGGTGGCCGCCCATCGCCGCGTAGCTGCCGAAGACGCAGACGAAGACGATGATTGTGCCGACGATCAGCCGCATGGTTTGCCACCCTCGCACCGCAGCAGGTATAGCCCACGCGAAGCCACTACTGCTCCGACGAAATGACCGATTAAGATTAAGGGCGAGTTTACGGCCGCGCGCGGGCCTGGAAGCGCCGTCTTTGGGCACCGCTTCGAGCTTC
>NZ_JBIWYK010000529.1:0-1938 GCF_044752385.1 Allobosea sp. CER48
CGCCCTGACGGCGCTCGTTCATCTGTTGGCAGCGCGCGGCTAGCGCGGCGAAAAGCTGGCCAAGCGGCCCCGGCTGCGGCACACCCCTGTTCCATGTCGCAATCCCGCGAATCAGAAGCCCGCGCGATCCTGAAATCCGTATGGGGCTATGACGATTTCCGCCCCGGCCAGTGGGAGGTCATCGAGGCCGCGCTTTCCGGCCGCGACGTCTTCGCGGTGATGCCGACCGGCTCGGGCAAATCGATGTGCTATCAGCTGCCGGCACTCGTCGCAGGCGGGCTGACTCTCGTCGTGTCGCCGCTGATCGCCCTGATGCGCGATCAGGTCGGCCAGCTCGTCCGGGCCGGCGTGCAGGCGGCTTCGCTCAACTCGATGAACAGCGAGGAAGAGGCGGCACAGGCCTGGGACAAGCTCAATGGCGGCGAGCTGCGCCTGCTCTTCGTCTCGCCCGAGCGATTGGCCGGCGAGGGGCTGGTCGCCCGCCTGAAGCGCCTCGGCGTGAACAGGCTCGCCATCGACGAGGCGCATTGCGTGTCGCAGTGGGGCCATGACTTCCGCCCGGAATATCGGCTGCTCGCCAAGACGCGCGAGGCGCTCGGCGGCGTGCCGGTGACGGCGCTGACCGCCACGGCCGACCGGCAGACGCAGGCCGACATCGCGCAGCAGCTGTTTCCGCAGCCGCCGCAGATGGTTGTGCATTCCTTCGACCGGCCGAACCTCAAGCTCGCGTTCGCGCCGAAGGAACAGCCGCGCCGGCAGATCGACGACTTCCTGCGCCGCCACCGCAACGGCTCCGGCATCATCTACTGCTCCTCGCGCAGCAAGACCGAGCGCCTGGCCGATGGGCTCCGCGAGAAGGGCTGGAACGCGCTCGCCTACCATGCCGGGCTGGAGCAGGCGGAGCGGAACCGCAACCAGGACGTCTTCCTGCAGGAGGACGGCGTCGTGGTCTGCGCGACCATCGCCTTCGGCATGGGCATCAACAAGCCGGATGTCCGCTTCGTCGTCCATGCCGACATGCCCGGCTCGATCGAGGGCTACTACCAGGAGATCGGCCGCGCCGGCCGCGACGGCCTGCCGGCGGATACGCTTACCCTCTACGGCGTCGACGACATGTCCCTGCGGCGCCGGCAGATCGACGAGAAGCCGGTCGACGACGAGCGCAAACGCATCGAGCACAAGCGGCTCAACGCCATGATCGATCTCTGTGAGAACGCGCTCTGCCGGCGGACCGCGCTGCTCGCCTATTTCGGCGAGCAGACGCCGCCCTGCCGGCACGGGCAGGCACCGTTCCGCTGCGATCTCTGCAGCGCCGAGGCGCCTGCTCTCCAGGACGCCACGCTCGACGCGCGCAAGCTCCTCTCCGCGGTGATCCGTTCCGGCGAACGCTTCGGCGCCGGCCATCTGGCGGATATCCTGACGGGGACGACGACGGAAGCGATCCGCCGCCAGAACCATGACGGGCTCAAGACGTTCGGCGTTGGCTCCGACAGGCCGAAAGCGGCCTGGATGGGGCTGACGCGCAAGCTCTTCGCCGCCGGGGCGCTGGCCGAAGCCAGCATGGAGCATGGCGGCTTTCGCCTGACGCCGAAGGGCGAGGACATCCTGTTCGGGCGCGAGAGCATCGCGCTCAGGGGCGACCCCTTCGCCGAGCGTCGCTCCCGCCGCGGCGAACGCGAAGCGGCGCGCGCCGACGGCCTCGACGAGGGCACGGCGGCCCTGTTCGAGCATCTGCGCAAGCTGCGTCTGCAGCTCGCCCGCGAGGAAGGCGTCGCCGCCTATATCATCTTCACCGACAGGACCCTGATCGCGATGGCGCGCGAGCGGCCTCTCGGCCTCGACGAGATGCGCGCGATCGAAGGCGTCGGCGAACGCAAGCTGACGCAGTACGGCGAAGCGTTCATCGAGGCGATCGCAAGCTTTCCCGGGTGAACCTTT
>NZ_JBIWYK010000530.1:0-1935 GCF_044752385.1 Allobosea sp. CER48
GGCGCCGACCTCGCGCTGGCCTTCGAGGATCTGCGCTACACGCTGGAGACGTACCGGACCGCCAATGACGAACGTCTCGCCCAGATCGAGACCCGCCACGGTGTCGATATCCTGACCGAGGAGAAACTCGTCCGGATGGATGCAGCGCTCGACGACACGCTGCGTCGCATCGACCGGCTGACTCTGGAGCGCGCCCGCCCGGCGCTCGGCCAGGGCGGACAAGGCCCTCACGGCCGCGATCCGCTGATCGCCGAGCACAAGGCTGCCTTTGCAGCCTATGTCCGCACCGGTGAGGCCGGCGGGCTGAAACGCCTGGAGGCCAAGGCGCTCTCGGCCGGCTCGGGCCCCGACGGCGGTTATCTCGCCCCCTCGACGGTCGAATCCGAGATCCTGCGGCGCTTGGCCAGCATCTCGCCGATCCGCTCGCTGGCGACGGTGCGGACGATCTCTTCGGGCACCTACAAGAAGGCCCTCTCGACGACGGGCCCGGCCTCCGGCTGGGTGGCCGAGGCGGCGGCCCGCCAGCAGACCGCCTCGCCGACGCTGGCCGAACTCTCCTTTCCGGCGATGGAGCTCTACGCCATGCCTGCCGCGACGCAGACGCTGCTCGACGATGCCATCGTCAACATCGACCAGTGGATCGCGGAGGAGGTCGAAAGCGCCTTCGCCGAGCAAGAGGGCGCGGCCTTCGTCAATGGCGACGGCACCGACAAACCCAAGGGCTTCCTGGCCTATCCGACCGTGGCGGAGGCGAGCTGGAGCTGGGGCAATGTCGGCGTGCTGAACACGGGCGTTGCCGGCGCATTCGCTGCGTCGAATCCGTCCGATGTGCTGGTCGACCTCGTCTACGCGCTCAAGGCCGGCTATCGCCAGAATGCCTCCTTCGTGATGAACCGGAAGACGCAGGCGACGATCCGCAAGTTCAAGGACACCAACGGCAATTATCTCTGGCAGCCCCCGGCCTCCGCCGGTGCGCCGGCGACGCTGCTCGGATTTCCGCTGGTCGAAGCGGAAACCATGCCCAACATCGCCAACAATGCGATCTCGATCGCCTTCGGTGACTTCCGGCGCGGCTATCTGATCGTGGACCGGGCGGGGGTGCGCATCCTGCGCGATCCCTATTCGGCCAAGCCCCATGTCCTGTTCTACACGACCAAGCGCGTTGGCGGGGGCATCCAGGACTTCGCCGCCATCAAGGGCCTGAAATTCGCGGCCTGAGCCGGTTCAGCGCGAGAACCACCAGCTGAAGGCGGCGCGCGGCTGGGAAGCTTCGTCCGGTGGCGTCTCGCTGCCGAACGTCAGCAGCCGCGCACTGCCCTCGGAAATCCAGCTGCGATACTCGCTGACCGGCGTGATTGCGGTAAAGCCGCCGCAGATTCGCCGGGCCCGCGTGTTGAGCGGCCCGCTCGACCAGCTCACGATTCCGACGAGATCGCGCGAGCGCGACGTGCCGCGCAGCACGGGGCCGCCGGAATCGCCCCGGCAGGCGCCCGCGCCGGGAGCCTCGCCACGTGCCGCGACATCGACCGCGACCTTGACGGTGTTCTGGGTCGTGTAGTTGCCGGCATTGAGCAACTGCGTCTCGCGCAAGCGCCGGGCGGTGCGCTTGTTGTCCTCGGACGAGAGGCCGAAGCCGGCCATGGTGACGGTTTCGCCCTGCCAGAGCCCGCCACCCAGAGTGAGCGGCTGGATGTCCCCCGGCAGCGGCTGGGCCAGCCGCAGCAGGGCCAGGTCGGTCCCCGGCTGCGTGCGCGGCGTCGTACCTGGCACGAAGCTCGGATGCGGCAGGACCGCCACGACCATCTGTCGGCGGGCCCGGAAGCGCGTGTCGAGGCTGACCACGCTGATCGAGCCACCGCCCATCAGGCAGTGTGCGGCCGTGAGCACGATTTCCGGCGCGATCACCGCGCCGGAGCAGAGCTCCCCTCGGCTGGT
>NZ_JBIWYK010000531.1:0-1929 GCF_044752385.1 Allobosea sp. CER48
GCCCGCGTCGAACGGGATCTCGATGTCGACGGCCAGGGTCGAGACCTGGGCGCCGCGCTCCATGCGGACGCTGACCTTCTCGTCATCGACCTGCATGTGCTTGGAGATGGCCCGGAGGATCTCGTCGCGGAGCTTGGTGACGAGGTCGGAATCGCCGACCGCGGCGCGCTCATGGGCGAGCAGGACCTGCAGCCGTTCGCGGGCTGCGGGTGCCGACTGAGCGCGGGAGAAAAGACGAAGCAGGTTCATGCCGCTTTCCTTCCGAAGAACTTGCCGAAGAAGCCGCGCTTCTCGCCGGGAACGGCGACGGGGAGCGCCTCGCCCCGGAGCCGGCGCGCAGCCTCGAAATAGGCGACGGCGGGAGCGCTGCGCTCGTCGGCGAGGGTGACGGGAGAGCCGACATTCGAGGCGCGCAGCACGTCCATGCTCTCCGGCACGATGCCGAGCAGCGGGATCGACAGGATCTCGAGCACGTCCTCGACCTTCAGCATGTCGCCACGCTCGGCGCGGAGCGGGTCGTAGCGCGTGAGAAGGAGGTGCTTCTCCATGCGCTCGCCATTCTCGGCCTTCAGCGTCTTGGAGTCGAGCAGGCCGATGATGCGGTCGGAGTCACGGACCGAAGAAACCTCGGGGTTGGTCACGACGATCGCCACGTCGGCGTGGCGCATGGCGAGGGTGGCGCCGCGCTCGATGCCAGCCGGGCTGTCGCAGATCACCCAGTCGAAGGTCTCCTTGAGCGCGCCGATGACCTTCTCGACGCCCTCGGCCGTCAGGTTGTCCTTGTCGCGGGTCTGCGAGGCCGGCAGGAGATGCAACGTCTCCAGGCGCTTGTCGCGGATCAGCGCCTGCGCCAGCTTGGCCTCGCCCTGGATGACGTTGACGAGGTCATAGACGACGCGCCGCTCGGCGCCCATGACGAGATCGAGATTGCGCAGGCCGACGTCGAAGTCGACGACCACGACCTTGTCGCCATTGCGGGCGAGGGCGGCGCCGAGTGCCGCCGAGGAGGTCGTCTTGCCGACGCCGCCTTTGCCCGATGTGACCACGATGACCTTGCCCATAGAGCCCTCCTGTTGATGTGGACGCGCCGTCAGCTCAGGCGAGTGATCCGGATTTGAAAGTGTCGCCCTCCAGCCAGAGCTGGACGGCCTTGCCGTGCAGATCGGGCCCGAGGTCTTCCGCCGTCTTGTAGTAGCCGTCGATCGCGACGAGCTCGGCCTCGAGCTTGCGGCAGAAGATGCGCGCGGAGGCATTGCCCATCGTGCCGGCCATGGCCCGCCCCCTGAGCGTGCCGTAGACATGGATCGAGCCGCCGGCGATGACTTCGGCGCCGGAGGCGACCGAGCCGATGATGGTGATGTCGCCCTCTGTGAAGATCAGCGACTGGCCCGAGCGCACCGGCTCGGTGACGATCATGGACGGCACCGCCTTCGGCATGACCGGCAGCGGGGGCGGGGGTGGCGGCGCCACGCTCGCAGCCGTCCTGGCCTTGCCCGCCTCCTCCGGCGCAGGCTCCTCGATGTCGGCGGTCGGGCGGCCATCGGCCATGGCGGGTGGCATGTCCGCGCCGAGCAGGGAGGGGCGGGCCCCCTCGATGCCCATGATCCGGACATTGCGGGTCGCGAGCCGGTCGATCAGGTCGCGCAGCTGGGGCCGGTCGATATCCAGCCCGCTGACGTCCAGGACCACCGGGCGCCGCATGAAGAAGCCGGTCGAGCGCGCAGCGAGATCGTCCAGCCGCACCAGCCAGTCCTCGAAGGGAAGCTCGGGTGTCAGCGCCATCGCAAGGAAGCTGCGCCCCTTGAGGCGGATAGGCCGGGGTTTGGTTAACACGTCGGTCATCTTGGTAAATTTTCGGTTGTCTCGATCTAGGCAGCGAATGGTTAACGAGCCGTAAATGGCCGTACCGGCGAAGCCCGTCCAGGGGCG
>NZ_JBIWYK010000532.1:0-1924 GCF_044752385.1 Allobosea sp. CER48
GAACAGCGCCGAGCAACTGCGGAAGCTCAACTGGAGCTTCAAGCTGCTCCTGCTGATGCTGGCCTTCCTGATGATCATCATCGCGATGAAGTAGCGCAGGCCCTACGGTTCGTGGCGGCGGATGCGGCGGATGATCTCGTTCAGAGCCAGCATCGCCAGCGCCAGGATGAAGGGCAGGACGTAGTAGATCACGCGGAAGATCAGCAGTGCCCCTAGCACATGCTCGTAGGGCAGGCGGTTGAGCGCGACCAGCATCGTCGCCTCGAACACGCCGAGCCCGCCCGGCGCATGGCTGGCGATGCCGATCAGGCAGGCGAAGATGTAGGCGGCGAGGAAGGTCGGGTAGTCGAGATTGTAGCCGCCGGGCAGCAACACGAACAGCACGGCTGCCGCGGCGCTGACCTCGCAGGCGCCGAGCGCCATCTGGCCGAGCGTGGTGCCCAGCCCCGGCAGGTGCAGGTTCCAGCCGCGAACACGCAGGGAACGCTCGTCCGTAGCGATCCAGATGAGGTAGCCGACGATTCCGATGCCGACGAGGCCGCCGACGATCTGGACCACGAGCGGCGAGGTCCGCGCCAGCATCGCGACCGAATCCGCCGAATAGACCAGGCTGGCGCAGAGGATCGCGCCGAGTCCGAGCCAGAAGGTGATGCCGGCGATCACGGTCAGGCTCGCCACTTCCGAGGCCCGCACGCCCTTCGGCGAATAGATCCAGTAACGCACCGTGCCGCCGGTCACGATCGGGAAGCCGAGTGTGAAGGAGACGGAATAGCTGGTGAAGGAAGCGAGCGCCGTCGTGCGATAGGGAATGGAGAGCCCGAGCCGGCGCAGCGCCAGCGCATCATAGCCGGTGAGCAGGAGATAGCTCAGCGCCGTGAAGCCCGCCGCAAGCCCGAGCTGGCGCAGGCTGGCGTTGTTGAACGCCCCGGCGAGCTGGCCCGGCTCCATCCCGCTGATGATGTGCCAGAGCACGACCAGGGAGGCGCCGAATATGACGGTGCTCGCCAGCGGGCCGAGCCACCACCAGCGGCTGCGCTTGCGCAGGGGCATTCCTGGCTCGTGCGGGCCGAACGACATGCGCTCTCTGGGTTGCGCGCCGCCGCGGGAACGCAGCGGCGCGGTTGGACGTGAGGGCGCGACCGCGCCCAGGCCCGAGAGATAGCGCACCCGCGGCGATGCACAAGCCGCTGCGGCGAATGAGCCCCATGAGGGAACCATCGATGAGGCGGCCATGCGACGCGTCGCGGCCCCGTCGCAGCCCCGCGCCGGCTCGCCTGCGGCTGCGGGCGGCCTCAGGCCGTCTTGCGGAAGATGCGCAGGGTCTTGAAGCCGGCGACCTCCTCGACCGGCATGGCTTTCGTCCAGTCCGGGATCAGCCGATCGGCCACGTCATAGGCATAGGAACCCTTGTAGAACAGGATGTAGCCGCCCTTGTCCGTCTGTTCGGTGAAGAGGTCCATCACTTCGCGGTCGGTCAGCGCGCCATAGGCGTCGTTTGCCTCGCCGCGGAACTCGCCCGAGTGGAACAGCGTCACGATGTCGAAGCGCGGCAGCAGGCGGGCGTTGCTGGTGTAGATGTCGCCGAAATAGGCGCTGTATGTCTTGGTGACGTTCGGGTTGTCGGTCGCGAGCCTGATGAAGGACTCGTATTCCTGCGGCGATGCGGTGATGCCCAGCACCGTGTTGCCGAGATGGGGTTCGGCGCAGCGCAGGCCGACATAATGGTGGCCGCCGGTGCCGAAATGATAGATGCGTCGGCCGCTCAGACTCTCCTGCTCAAGCCATTCGACGAAATGCACGTCGCAGGGGCACTGCTCGATCTCGAGGCCCCAGAAGGCATCCCAGATATTCATCTTCACGGCGTTTCTCCTCAGCCTGCGCTTGCGATGTGGTCACGGATTCAGAGCGCCGCGGCGGCTTCGGC
>NZ_JBIWYK010000533.1:0-1913 GCF_044752385.1 Allobosea sp. CER48
CTGACGATCCGCGTCACCGACCCCGAAACCGGCGAGCCGCTCGGCGGCCTTGTCGGGCGCACCTCGCTCGGCGTGCTCTTCATCGATCTCGTCTATCTGCCGAAGAGCCTGCGCGGCACCGGCACCGGCAGCCGCATCCTCGCCATGGCGGAGGAGGAAGGCCGCCGTCGCGGATGCAGCAAGGCCGTGCTCTTCACCATCAGCTTCCAGGCGCCGGAATTCTACAAGAAGCTGGGATGGCAGGTCTTCGGCGAGATCGCACCGAAGCCGCCCGGCGCGACGCGGATCTACCTGACCAAGGACCTGTGAGCGCTCAGGCGCCGCCTTCCCGTTCCCGGAACGCCTTCCGTGCCGCCGAAACCTCCGCGTAGTAGGTCTCGGCCCAGACCCAGACGCCGCAGAAGGCCGCACTGAGCTCGCGCCCGAGCTCGGTAAGCGTATAGTCGACATGGGGCGGGATGACCGGATGGACGGTCCGGATGACCAGCCCGTCGCGCTCCATCTCCCGCAGCGTCTTGGTCAGCATTTTCTGGCTGATGCCACCGACGATGCGGCCGACCTCCGTGAAGCGCAGCGTGCCGTGCTCCTCCAGCGCCTCCAGCACCAGCATCGTCCACTTGTCTGCCACCTGCGCGATAACCTGCCGAACCAGCGACTCAACCGCGGGGCTGACGGGAGGGATGGCGTCGCTGCGCGCATGCATCGTCGCCATCGCGGTCCGGATCGTCTCCATCCGACACTCTCCTTTTGGTACGTATGGCACTTTCGAGCGCCTTCTTTCCTTTGAAGACTGACGATGCCACCTGCTGGGACGTAACCACAAGAGGGCTTGTCATGAACATCGCAGGCAACACCATCCTGATCACGGGCGGCGGCTCCGGGATCGGCCGGGCGCTCGCCGAAGCGCTGCACGCCAAGGGCAATCAGGTCATCATCGCCGGCAGGCGCGAAAGCGTCCTGGACGAGGTCACTGCCGCCAATCCCGGCATGGCCTCGATGCTCCTCGACATCCAAGACAAGGCCGATATCGAGGCTTTCGCCCGGCAGGCGGTCGAGCGCTTTCCGAATCTCGACGCCGTCCTCAACAATGCCGGCATCATGAAGCCGGAGGACATCCCGGCCGCCAAAGACCCCGCTATCGCCGAGGAAACGATCGCCACCAACCTGCTCGGCCCGATCCGGCTGACGACGGCGCTGCTGCCGTATCTCCTGAAGCGACCGCGCGCGACGGTGCTGACCGTTTCATCCGGCCTCGCCTTCGTGCCGCTGGCGCTGACGCCGACCTACAGCGCGACCAAGGCAGCGATCCACTCCTGGTCGATCGGCCTGCGCGAGCAGCTCAAGAACACGTCGGTCGAGGTCATCGAGATCGCCCCGCCCTATGTACAGACCGAGCTGATGGGCGCCGAGCGGGCGGCCGATCCCGCCGCGATGCCACTGGCCGATTTCATCGCCGAGGTGATGACGATCCTCGAAACCCGGCCGGACGCCGTGGAGGTGATCGTCGAACGCTGCAAGCCGCTGCGCCATGCCGAGGCAACCGGCACCTTCGCGAACATCTTTGCCGCGCTGAACGCCCGGCACGCCTGAGCGCGGGCTCAGGCCAGGGCCGCCACCCCGAACGAGAAGACGACGCGATTCCGGCCTGCCGTCTTCGCCCGGTAGAGCTGCTCGTCGGCTTCGGCGATCAGCTCGTCGAGTGTCGCGTCGCCGGTCTGAGCGGCGGCGCCGATGCTCACCGTCAGACCGACCACCCCGCCGCCCGGCGCCTCGATCCTGAGGCGCCGCACCACCTCGAGAAGCCGCATCGCGACGGGCCCGGCTTCCGAGATCGTCATGCCCGGCAGGTAGACGGCGAACTCCTCGCCGCCGAGCCGCCCGGAGAAGCCGTCTTGCGCGACCGTCCCGGCGAT
>NZ_JBIWYK010000534.1:0-1907 GCF_044752385.1 Allobosea sp. CER48
CGGTGGCGCATCAGCGCCCGCCGGAAACCTTCAGGATCACGCCCGTCGTATAGCTCGACGCGTCGGAGAGCAGGAACAGCACCGCTTCCGCGATCTCGTTGGCGGTCGCGGCGCGCTTCAGCGGAATCAGCGGCGCGATGCGCCCGACACGGCCGGCCTCTCCCGTGGAAAGCGCGTGGATCTCGGTCTCGGTGATGCCCGGCGCAACGGCGTTCACACGGATTCCATGAGGCGCAAGCTCCTTGGCGAGCCCGATCGTGAGGGAGTCGACGGCGCCCTTCGAAGCCGCATACCAGACGTACTCGCCGGGCGAGCCGAGCTCCGCAGCGACCGAGGAGATGTTGACGATCGCCCGCGCCGGTCCTGCTTCGTTGGCGATGAGCGCCCGAGCCGCCTCGCGCGCGACCAGGATCGCACCGGTGACGTTGACGTCGATGCATTCTCGAATGACCGCCGTGTCGGCATCGACCAGCGGGCTCGACCTGCCGGTGATGCCGGCATTGTTGACGACATGGCTGAGCGGGCCGAGAGCGCCCTTCGTCTCCGCAAAGACGCGGGCGATATCCGTCATGCTGGCCATGTCGCCCTGAAGTGCGACGGCCTTCGCACCAGCGTGCTCGCAGGCTGCTACGACCTCGGCAGCCGCCTTCCCATTGCTCTGGTAGTTCACCGCAACGTCGTACCCGCGCCGGGCCGCCATGATGCACGTCGCGGCGCCGATGCCGCGGCTGCCGCCGGTGACGAGAAGGACGGGGCGCGTCATGGCAGGCTCCTGCTGATCCATCGAGGGACGGCCAGAGAATACGAAAAGGGCGGCTCTTGCGAGCCGCCCTTCCGCATACCGGATAATCCGGAAACGATCAGCGCTTCGAGAACTGGAAGCTGCGGCGGGCCTTGGCCTTACCGAACTTCTTACGCTCGACGACACGCGAGTCGCGGGTCAGGAAGCCTTCCTTCTTGAGCGGGCTGCGAAGCTCCGGCTCATAGTGGGTCAGCGCCTTGGAGATGCCGTGGCGAACCGCGCCGGCCTGGCCGGAGAGACCGCCGCCCTTGACCGAGACGATGACGTCATACTGCGTCATGCGATCGACCAGCTGGAGCGGCTGCTGCAGCACGAGGCGCAGCACCGGACGAGCGAAGTAGATCTCCTGATCGCGGCCATTGACCGTGACCTTGCCTGAGCCGGGCTTGATCCAGACGCGAGCGATCGCGTTCTTGCGCTTGCCGGTGGCATAGGCGCGGCCCTGGGCATCGACCTTCTTGACGTGGACCGGAGCTTCCGGCTGCGCGGGCTTGGCGACATCGCCAAGCTGGGAGAGCGACTGAAGAACTTCGGCCACGGTCAGACCCTCTTGTTCTTGCTGTTGAGCGCGGCGACGTCGAGCGCCTCCGGCGACTGGGCAGCGTGCGGATGCTCCGCGCCCTTGTAGACGCGCAGATTGCCGAGGATCTGGCGGAAGAGCGGGCCGCGCGGCAGCATGCGCTCGACAGCCTTCTCGACGACGCGCTCGGGGAAGCGGCCTTCCAGGATGAACTTGGCCGAACGCTCCTTGATGCCCCCCGGGAAGCCAGTGTGGTGGTAATACACCTTCTGGTCACGCTTGCGGCCGGTCAGGGAGACCTTCTCGGCATTGATGACGATGACATTGTCGCCGCAGTCGACGTGGGGGGTGTAGGCGGCCTTGTGCTTGCCGCGCAGACGCATCGCCACGACGGAGGCGAGACGGCCAACGACGAGCCCGGAGGCGTCGATCACAACCCACTTCTTTTCGACATCGGCGGGCTTGAGCGAGACGGTCTTCATCGCGGGCACCCTTCGGTTGCGTAAGAAAAGGACAAGCCGCCGGGGTTCCGGCGGCGGTGTGGGGTGGGAATAGGGTGCATGGAGGCTGCTGTCAAGCCACTTC
>NZ_JBIWYK010000535.1:0-1907 GCF_044752385.1 Allobosea sp. CER48
GCTTGAGCGCCAGCGCCAGGGTCAACCCCGCGATCCCGCCGCCGGCGATCACGATGCGTGCGCCCGAAACCTGCTCGGTGGCCATGCTGCTGCTCCCTTCGGCAAGCGTCTTGACGGCACGGGACGCCTCGGTGCTGATGCGAGACGAACCGGCTTTCCTGTGGGGTCAGCCGGCCGCTCCGTCAACCTGACCGCGATTGCCGCCGCCATGTCCCAGATCAGCGCCTCCCTGCCGGCGATTCTCGACCTCGAGCCGCTCGAGCGCAACCTGTTCCGCGGTCGCAGCCCCAAGTCGACCTGGCCGCGCGTCTTTGGCGGACAGGTCATCGCACAGTCGCTCTATGCCGCCTGCAAGACGGTCGAAGACCGGCAGCCGCATTCGCTGCATGCCTATTTTCTGCTGGCGGGCGATCCCGAGATTCCGATCGTCTATGAGGTCGACCGCCTGCGCGACGGCCGCTCGTTCACCACGCGCCGCGTCCTCGCCATCCAGAAGGGAGAGGCGATTTTCGCCATGTCCGCCTCCTTCCATGTCGAGGAGCCCGGCTACGAGCACCAGATGCCGATGCCGAAGGTGCCGATGCCCGAGGAGTTGCCGGATCGCGAGGAGATGGCAAGGACCTTCCTTTCCCACGTTCCCGATGCGATCCAGACCTACTACCAGCGCAAGAGGCCGATCGAGATCCGCCCGGTCGAGCTGGAGCGCTATCGGACCGGCGGCAAGATGGAACCGAAGTTCAACGTCTGGATCAAGGCGATGGAGAGCCTGCCCGACGAGCCGGCCTTCCACCAGAGCGTGCTCGCCTACGCCTCCGACCTGCTCCTGCTCGACTCGAGCCTGATCGCCCACGGCACCACCGTGTTCAACCAGCAGATCCAGGCCGCCAGCCTCGACCATGCGATGTGGTTCCATCGTCCGTTCCGCGCCGATGAATGGCTGCTCTATTCGCAGGACAGCCCCTCCAGCACCGGCGCGCGCGGATTCTCGCGCGGGCTGATCTTCGACCGGCAGGGCCGGCTCGTCGCCTCGGTCGCGCAGGAAGGCTTGATACGCCCGCGGCCGGACCGCGCCTGACGCAATTTTGAGCGGCTGCTTCCCCGATAATCGATCGCCTAAATAATAGGCAGCCGTTGCTTCGCTGATCCCGCCTAACCGCCTTTTGGCCTCTGGATGCGCCCGCGAGCCGTCCGGAGCGGGTTGGCACGCGCCTTGAATTGCATGTTGCGACGCACTGCGCATCGCAGGGCGCGCGAGGTGCAACGAGTTCGCCGGGGCTGACGACCGGGCGGCGCAGACGGGAAACCCCAGCACATGAAAATCGTGATGGCGATCATCAAGCCGTTCAAGCTGGAGGAGGTACGCGATGAGCTTACCGGCATCGGCGTCCACGGCCTGACGGTGACCGAGGTCAAGGGTTACGGCCGCCAGAAAGGTCACACCGAAATCTATCGTGGCGCCGAATACGCCGTGAGCTTCCTGCCGAAGATCAAGATCGAGGTCGCGGTCTCCGACGAGCTCGTCCCGCGCGTGATCGAGGCAATCACCGCGGCGGCCCGGACCGGCCAGATCGGCGACGGCAAGATCTTCGTTTCCTCGATCGAGAAAGCCGTGCGCATCCGCACCGGCGAGACCGACGCCGACGCACTCTGAGCCCGACCCTTCAGGAGTTTTCGACGATGACTTTCAGGACTTCCCTGCGGGCCGGATTGGCCGGCCTCACGCTGGCGGCGCTTTCGGCCGGCATCGCGCTCGCCCAGGCGCCTGCGGCCGCTCCGCCGGTCCCGAACAAGGGCGACGTCGCCTTCATGATGAGCTCGACGGTCCTCGTCCTGCTCATGACCATCCCGGGCCTTGCCCTGTTCTATGGCGGTCTCGTCCGCTCCAAGAACATGCTCTCGGTGCTGAC
>NZ_JBIWYK010000536.1:0-1902 GCF_044752385.1 Allobosea sp. CER48
GGCGGAGAGCCCTCGCCCGATCAGCAGCCGGTCCCAGCGCGCGCGGTTCTGGTCGAGCAGCAGGATCGGCTCGCCGTCGGGGCCGACGCGCGCCCGGAGCCGCGAGGCCTGCAGCTCCATCAATGCGACGAGACCGTGAACCTCAGGCTCCTGCGGCGCCCGCGCCGCCAGGATGCGTCCGAGGCGGAGTGCCTCCTCGCACAGCGTCGGCCTGACCCAGTCCTGACCGGCGGTCGCGGCATAGCCTTCGTTGAAGATGAGGTAGACGACCTCCAGCACCGAGGCGAGCCGTACGCCGAGCTCGGCACCGGCCGGCACCTCATAGGGCACCTTCGCATCGCTCAGCGCCTTCTTCGCCCGCACGATGCGCTGCGCCATCGTCGGCTCCGGCACGAGGAAGGCGCGGGCGATCTCCTCGGTCGTCAATCCGCCGAGCAGCCTCAGAGTCAGCGCGAGCCGCGCTTCCTTCGGCAGCACCGGATGGCAGGCGGTGAAGATCAGCCTGAGCAGGTCGTCGCCCACTTCGTCGTCGAGCGCCTCGTCGAGGTCCGGCATGGCCGGCCCCTCGCCCGCGATGTCCTGCCCGATCTCCTCCCGCTTGCGCCGCGCCATCATCTCGTGGCGGGCCGCATCCAGCGCCCGGTGCTTGGCGACCTGCATCAGCCAGGCGGCGGGGTTGCGAGGCACGCCCTCCTCCGGCCACTGCCTGAGAGCCGCGACCAGCGCCTCCTGCGCCAGCTCCTCGGCCCGGCCGATATCGCGCGTCAGCCGCGTCAGCCCCGCGATCAGCCTCGGTGCTTCCATCCGCCAGACCGTCTCGACGGTGCGGTGTGTATCGCTTGCCGACATGGGAAGCGATACACACCATCAGCCCGGCAGCTGGCAAGAGGTGCGGACGGAACGTCTCCGACTCAACCCTGGCCGTCGGCCTCGGCCTTGAGACGGTCCCACTGCGCCGCTGTCTCCGGCGTGACGATCTCGCCGAAATCGGCCAGCTCGAACAGCGGCCGGATCTCGATCTCGGACGGGCCGGGCATCGGATTCGGGCAGCGCTTGACCCAGGCGATCGCCTCGTCGAGCGACTTGCACTCCCAGAGCCAGTAGCCCGCGACGAGTTCCTTCGTCTCGGCGAAGGGGCCGTCGACCACGGAGCGCTTGCTGCCGTCGAACTGCACCCGCGCGCCCTTCGAGCTCGGCTGCAGCCCGTCGCCACCCTTCATGATGCCGGCTTTCACCAGCTCTTCGTTGTAGGCCATCATCGCATCGAGCAGTTCCTTGGTCGGCGGTGCGCCGGCCTCGCTGTCCTTGGTCGCCTTGACCATCACCATGAAACGCATCGGTCTTCTCCTGTTGAATGAGGGAACGGCAGGGAGGAACTCCGGGCCTTCCGGATTGATTGGTTTCGAACCGCGGTCCTGTTCAGTGGGCGATCTTCTCGATGCCGGCGCGCAGGCGATCCTCCTGCTCGCGGAGCTCCGGCGTCAGCGCCGCGCCGAAATCCTCCATCTCGAAGATGCGGCGCAGCTCGATCTCGGTCCCGCCGTCGAAGGGCGCGCGCTTCAGCCATTCGACCGCTTCCTCGAACGACTTCACCTGCCAGATCCAGAATCCGCAGAGCAGCTCCTTGGTCTCGGCGAAGGGGCCGTCCGTGATCGCCCGTTCGCTGCCGGAGAAGCGCATCCGGATGCCCTTCGAGCTCGGGTGCAGGCCATCGCCCGCCAGCATGATGCCGGCCTTCACCAGTTCCTCGTTATAGGCCCCCATCTTGGTGAGGATGTCCTCGCTCGGCATGATGCCGGCTTCGCTGTCCTTGTCGGCCTTGACCAGAACCATCACACGCATCGGTCTTCTCCTTGGCGTTACTCTGCGAAGGCGATCAGCCGCCTTCATGTTCACGTCGAA
>NZ_JBIWYK010000537.1:0-1887 GCF_044752385.1 Allobosea sp. CER48
GCCAACCCGCGCAGGACGGCCTCTCGCGTCTCGGCTTGCTCGGGCTCGACCGTGATCGCGACCATCGGCCCTCCTAGCGCGACCGCCCGTCGTACATCGTCGGCGAGAGATCGCCCGGCTCGACGCCGGCGAGGCAGCGCACATTGACCGCGACCATCGGCGTGCCGTCGGGCCCGCTCGCCCTGGCGAAGGACTCGATGCCGCAGGTCTCGCAGAACAGATGCTGGATCTTCTGCGAATGGAAGCGGTACTCGGTCAGCGCACCCTCGCCCTTGGTCAAGGTGAAGGCGCTGGCCGGCGAGAAAGCGAGGATCGAGCCGCGGCGCTGGCAGTAGGAGCAGTTGCAGGTGATCGTCTGCCCGAGGTCGGCCTCGACCTCATAGGCAACCCGTCCGCAATGGCAGCTGCCCTGATACTGCGCCATGGCTTTCCCCTATCGCTTAGCTGAGCACCACGTTCGCTGCGCTCTCCGGCAGTTCCTTGCCGAAGGAACGCTGGAAGAACTCCGCCACCAGCGTGCGCTCCATCTCGTCGCACTTGTTCAGGAAGGTGACGCGGAAGGCAAAACCGATATCGCCGAAGATCGCCGCGTTCTCGGCCCAGGTGATGACCGTACGCGGGCTCATCACGGTCGAGAGATCGCCGTTCATGAAGGCGTTGCGGGTGAGATCGGCGACGCGGACCATCTTGTTGACGATGTCCTTGCCTTCCGGGCTCTTCTGGTAGTGCTTCGACTTGGCGAGGACGATCGCGACCTCGTTGTCATGCGGCAGGTAGTTCAGCGTCGTCACGATCGACCAGCGGTCCATCTGGCCCTGGTTGATCTGCTGAGTGCCGTGATAGAGGCCGGACGTGTCGCCAAGACCGACCGTGTTGGCGGTGGCGAACAGGCGGAAGGCGGGGTGCGGGCGGATGACGCGCTTCTGGTCGAGCAGCGTCAGCTTGCCCGACTGCTCCAGCACGCGCTGGATCACGAACATAACGTCCGGGCGGCCGGCGTCGTACTCGTCGAAGACCAGCGCGATGTTGTTCTGCAGGGCCCAGGGCAGGATGCCGTCCTGGAACTCCGTGATCTGCTTGCCTTCCTTGAGCACGATCGCGTCCTTGCCGACGAGATCGAGGCGCGAGACGTGGCTGTCGAGGTTGACGCGCACGCAGGGCCAGTTGAGGCGCGCCGCGACCTGCTCGATATGGGTCGACTTGCCGGTGCCGTGATAGCCCGAGATCATGACGCGTCGGTTATGCGCGAAGCCGGCCAGGATCGCGATCGTGGTATCGCGGTCGAAGCGGTAGTCGGGGTCCAGATCCGGCACATGCGGATCGGCCGCCGAATAGGCCGGCACCTCGAGGTCCGAATCGATCCCGAAAGTCTGCCGAACCGACAGCTTCATGTCGGGCAATCCGGGCGCGGTCGTCGTCGTCATCATCTTGTCTCCAGGCGCAGGGCCGTGGCCGGCTACGTACCGGTTTGCCCAGAGCCGACCGAGGAGGGAGGCGGATCATCCCTCATTAGAGCGAAAGACCGGAAGCGGCAATTCGCAAAGCTGCACCCCGGCCCTCGCAAAGGGCATGCCGGCTCATGGTCGCCGCCGCCTCACACGCGCTCGGCGAGAAGCTGTTTCACGATTGCGGCCGCATTGCGCGCCCCATCGAGGGCGAGCCGGACCGGCGGCGGGTTACGGCCAATGCCGTCCTCCACCGCCGCGGCGAGCGCGGCAGGCGTCAGCGCCCCGTCACCCGAAATCCGCAGGCAGCGCGCCAGCCCGGCTCGCTCCATCGCCTCGGCCCTGACCGCCTGCTCGGTCTCGCCGCCGGCATCGAAAGGCACGACGATGGCGGGCCGGCGCGCGGCAACGAGATCCAGCACCGTGTTGTAGCCGGCCTGGC
>NZ_JBIWYK010000538.1:0-1881 GCF_044752385.1 Allobosea sp. CER48
GCAAATAGCATGACGGAGCTGACTGGGAGCCACTGTTTAAAGCAGCCCGCCTCACTTATATGCAGTGCACAACGAATTTATCGCTGTGGGCGCCGCCCCAGTCCGGAATTAAGCAAGGAAGACCACCATGTTCGTCACCATGATCGCCGCCAAAATTCGCGCCTACCTCCGTTATCGCGAGACCGTCCGTGAGCTCTCCCGTCTGACCGACCGTGAGCTCGACGATCTCGGCCTGTCGCGCTCGGAGATCGCCTTCATCGCCCGCACCCACGCCGCGGCCTGAAGACGTTGACTTCGAACCGCGGCGCATCGGGCGCCGCGTGTTCCGAGTAGTTTCTCCCGGGTCCGTGTTTCCCCTCCCCTCGGATCTGGTCGAAGAGCGAATGCCCGCCTCACGGCGGGCATTTTGCATTTCTGGCGCTCGTCACCCTTGACCTGAAAGCCAGCTGCGGACACATCGCAGCGATGGAAAGCCCATCAATCCAACCCGTCCATATCATTGGCGGCGGTCTCGCCGGCTCCGAAGCCGCCTGGCAGATCGCCGAGGCCGGCGTACCGGTCGTCCTCCATGAAATGCGCCCCGTGCGCGGCACCGACGCCCACAAGACGGAGGGGCTCGCAGAACTCGTCTGCTCGAACTCCTTCCGCTCGGACGATGCGTCCAGCAATGCCGTCGGCCAACTCCACTGGGAGATGCGCCACCTCGGCTCGCTGATCATGGCCAAGGGCGACGCCCACCAGGTTCCGGCCGGCGGTGCGCTCGCGGTTGATCGCGACGGCTTCTCGCAGGCCGTCACGGCCGCGCTGGAAGCCCACCCGCTCGTCACCATCGATCGGGGCGAGATCGCCGGGCTGCCTCCGGCCGAATGGGACAATGTCATCATCGCGACCGGCCCGTTGACCTCGCCGGCTCTGGCGCAGGGCCTGCAGTCGCTGACGTCGGAGGATTCGCTCGCCTTCTTCGACGCCATCGCCCCGATCGTCCATTTCGACTCGATCGACATGGACACCGCCTGGTTCCAGTCGCGCTACGACAAGGCGGGTCCGGGCGGCACCGGTGCCGACTACATCAACTGCCCGCTCGACCGTGACCAGTACGAGGCCTTCATCGACGCCCTCCTCGCCGCCGACAAGACCGAATTCAAGGAATGGGAAGGCACGCCCTATTTCGACGGCTGCCTGCCGATCGAGGTCATGGCCGAGCGCGGCCGCGAGACCCTGCGCTGGGGCCCGATGAAGCCGGTCGGCCTCACCAACAGGCACAACCCGACCGTGAAGGCCTATGCCGTCGTCCAACTGCGCCAGGACAATGCGCTCGGCACCCTCTTCAACATGACCGGCTTCCAGACCAAGCTGAAGTATGGCGAGCAGGCGGCGATCTTCCGGATGATCCCCGGCCTGCAGAACGCCGAGTTCGCCCGTCTCGGTGGCATCCACCGCAACACCTATCTCAATTCGCCGAAGCTGCTCGACGAACGCCTGCGCCTCCGGGCCGACCAGCGCCTGCGCTTCGCCGGCCAGATCACCGGCTGCGAGGGCTATGTCGAGAGCGCTGCGACGGGGCTGCTCGCGGGGCGGATGGCCGCCGCGGAGCGGCTTGGCCGGGACCTGCCCGTGCCGCCCGCGACGACGGCGCTCGGCGCGCTCGTCAACCACATCACCGGCGGCCACATCGTCACGATCGACGAAGGCCCGCGCTCCTTCCAGCCGATGAACATCAATTTCGGCCTCTTCCCGCCGATACAGGGCGTTCCGACCACCGGCCCTGACGGCAAGCGCCTGAAAGGCCCGGCCAAGAGCCTCGCTCGCAAGCAGGCCCTGACGGCGCGCGCGAAGGTCGAGATGGAGAGTTGGGCTTCGGGCCTGGCAGAGACCAGCGCG
>NZ_JBIWYK010000540.1:0-1874 GCF_044752385.1 Allobosea sp. CER48
AGCAGACGCTCTCGGTTTCGGCCCCGAAATCGGCGCGCGTTACCTCTCGGCCCAGGCCAGCTCCCTCGACAGCTGGCGCGACCTTCTCGTCGAGCTCGATCGGCTCGATCGGCAACAATGGGATGCGGCGGCCCGGTCCGCGCGATCCGTCTTCACACATGCCATCCAGGCCTTCTCACCGGAAGCACTTCCCACCGCATGACGACCGTCGACCTGACGAACTGCGATCGCGAGCCGATCCACATTCCCGGAAGCGTGCAGCCGCATGGCTGCATGATCGTCTGCGATGCCGAGGTGGTGACGATCCGGCGCCATTCGGCCAATGCCAACGCCTTCCTCGGCCTCAAGGAGTTCGAGCTCGTCGGCCGCAAGCTGGAGGATGTGCTCGGCGGCCCCGTCGTGCACGAGATGCGCAATGCCCTCGCCCGTTCGGGCGCGCCGTCGCGTGCGGGCTTGATGCCGCGCTATCGCCTCGCTGCGCTCGATCGGGAGTTCGACATCTCGATCCACTCATTCAAGGGCAATGCCATCGTCGAATTCGAGGAGAGCGTCGCGGACGGACCGAGCTCGCCGCTCGAGTTCGCGCGCACCCTCGTCGGCCGCCTCTCAGACGTCACGACCCCGGCACAGCTGATCAGGAATGCGGCGCGGCTGCTCCGGGCCGTGCTCCAGTACGACCGCGTGATGATCTACCAGTTCGCGCCCGACGGCTCGGGCAAGGTGGTGAGCGAAGCCAAGCGCCCGGACCTCGAGAGCTTTCTCGGCCAGCATTTCCCCGCCAGCGACATCCCGCAGCAGGCAAGGCAGCTCTACCTTCTCAATCCCATCCGCGTCGTCTCGGATTCGAGCGGCGAGCGCTTCCCGATCACTCCCGTTCTGGATGCGGCCGGGGAGCCGCTCGACCTGTCCTATGCCCATCTGCGCAGCGTTTCGCCGATCCACTGCGAATATCTGCGCAACATGGGCGTCTCGGCTTCGATGTCGGTCTCGATCATCGTCGATGGCGCCCTCTGGGGGCTGATCGCCTGCCATCATTACAGCCCGCGCTCCCTCTCGATGAACCGCCGGATCGCGGCGGAGATCTTCGGTGAATTCTTCGCGCTGCAGCTCGGCGCGCTGACGCAGAAGCAGCTGCTGCTCGCAGCGGAGCGGGCGCGCGACTTCCTGAACGGACTGCTGACGTCGGCATCGCATGTGACGGACGCCGCCAGCTTCCTCGGCCACCATCTCGCGGAGTTCCGGGATCTCGTCGAAAGCGACGGCGTCGGCGTCTGGGTGCAGGGCGAATGGCGCGCCGAGGGCAGCGCGGCACCGGCGGAATTCGCCGGGGAACTCGCTGCCTTCGCCGGCGAAGTCTGCGACGGCAGGGTCTGGGCGACGACATCGCTGGCCGACGCCCTCCCCGCGGCGCGTGCCCATATCGACAGCTTTGCCGGCCTCCTCATCATCCCGCTGTCGCAGATCCCGCGCGACTACCTGTTCTTCTTCCGCAAGGAGCTGATCCACACCATCGAGTGGGGGGGCGACCCCAACAAGACCTACAGCACCGGGCCGCATGGCGATCGCCTGACACCACGTCAGAGCTTCGCCGTCTGGAAGGAGACGGTTGCCGGCCACTCGAAGAGCTGGACCCCGGTCGAGCGCGAACTGGCGGAGTCGGCCCGGCGGACCCTGATCGAGGTCGTGCTGCGGCAGAGCGAGTTGCTGGCGGACGAACGCAACAAGGCCGAGATCCGCCAGAAGATGCTCAACCAGGAGCTGAATCACCGGGTCAAGAATATCCTCGCGTTGATCAAGTCGATCGTCGCCCACCCGCTGGCCGAGGGAGCGACGATCGAGGCTTATGCCAATGCGCTGAAGGGGCGCATCGAGGC
>NZ_JBIWYK010000541.1:0-1871 GCF_044752385.1 Allobosea sp. CER48
CACGACCGGCCCCTCGCCTTCGATGGCCTGATCTATGCCGCGGCTACCGGGCTGGAGGCGGCCGAGATGACAGCCGAACTCGGCTTCGCCGTCGGAGGCGGCGATGTCGCGGGGGCTTTTGCCGCCGCCGGCTTGAACGAGGCCGATCTTGCTCGTGGTCTCTATGATGATGCGCGCGTACGCATCTGGCTGGTGAACTGGGCTGCGCCAGAACAGAGGCTGCTGCTCGAAGAAGGCTTCATCGGCGAGATCAAGCGCGGCGAACGCCACTTCACCGCCGAGGTTCGCAGTGTCGCCAAGGCGTTCGACGAGGAGCGCGGCCAGCTCTATCTGCGCTCCTGCCCGGCCGATCTGGGCGATGCGCGCTGCGGCGTAACCCTTGTGGCCGCGGCCGGGCATGTCGATGAGAGTGACGGTCGCCTGGCGCTGTCGGCATCGGGGCTGGCCGGCTATCCCGGCGCGCATTTCACCGGGGGGAGGCTGGTCTTCACCGGCGGTGCCAATACGGGCTTCGCGACCGAGGTGAAGCGACACGGCGTCGAGGGGGACCGCGCCGTCTTCCAGCTCTGGCAGATGCCGGGCTCGGCGATCCGGCCGGGCGACGGCTTCAGCGTGACGCCAGGTTGCGACAAGAGTTTCGCTACCTGCCGCACGAAATTCGGCAATGGCCTCAATTTCCGCGGCTTTCCGCATATGCCGACGAACGACTTCATCATCGGTGGCGTGCGCGCCAGCGATGGTCCGCTCGATGGCGGGAGCCTGTTCCGGTGAGGCGCGACGACATCGTCGAGGCGGCGCGGCTGTGGCTTGGCACGCCGTATCATCATCAGGCCTCGCTGCGAGGTGTCGGCTGCGATTGCCTTGGCCTCGTCAGGGGCGTCTGGCGTGATCTGCTGGGGCCGGAGCCGGAGGCGCCGCCGCCCTATTCGCCGTCCTGGGCCGAGAGCCTGCGGCGGGAGACGCTGGCGGACGCCGCCATGCGCCATCTACTGCCCGTCGCAACCGGAGCCGGACAACCCGGCGACGTGCTGCTCTTCCGCTGGCGCGGGCACCTGCCGGCCAAGCACTGCGCCATCCTGAGCGAGCACGATCGCATCATCCATGCCCATGACGGCGCAGCGGTCGCGGAAGTCGCGTTCACGCCCTGGTGGCGGCGCCATCTCAGCCATGCCTTTGCTTTTCCGGGAGTAACCGACTGATGGCGACGCTCTTGTTCCAGGTCGCCGGCGCTGCGCTCGGGTCCATGCTGGGTGGATCGATCGGCGGCACGATCGGCCAGGCGCTCGGAGGATTGGCGGGAGCGACCCTCGATCAAGGCTGGCTCGGCGGTTCGGGCGGCAACAAGATCGTGGAGGGTCCGCGCCTGAAGGAGATCGGTGGCCTCGCGGCCATGGAAGGGGCCGCGGTCCCGCGCGCCTACGGCCGCGTGCGGCTCGGCGGACAGCTGATCTGGGCGACGCGCATCGAGGAGGAGGTCTCCGTCTCCGTCACCCGCAGCAAGAGCGGCGGCAAGGGTGGTCGCGCCAGGAAGACCTACGAAACGACCTACAGCTACCATGCCAATCTCGCGATCGGGCTCTGCGAAGGGCCGATCGCCTTCATCAGGCGCGTCTGGGTCGACGGCCGAGAACTCGACGTGAGTACGATCGCGATGCGGGTGCACCGTGGCCAAGAGACGCAGGAGCTCGACCCGTTCATCGCGGCGAAGGAGGCGGGCGAGGCTCCGGCATATCGCGGTCTCGCCTACGTGGTCTTCGAGCGCTTCCCTCTGGCGGATTACGGCAACCGGGTCCCGCAGTTCGATTTCGAGGTGGTGCGGGCCGTCGAAGGGCTGGGCGGCATGATCCGGGCCGTCTCGCTGATTCCGGGCG
>NZ_JBIWYK010000542.1:0-1867 GCF_044752385.1 Allobosea sp. CER48
GTATCTTTCTGGTTCAATGCGAAGGTCAGCTATGAGCGGTCAGTATATCCAGGGTATGGTGGAAAATCTGAAAGAAGGGCGTCTTTCTCGCCGTTCTTTCATGCAGAAGATGGCGGCGTTGGGCATCACCGCGCCGATCGCGAGCCAGATCCTGGCCTGGAATGACGTTGCGATGGCGAACGCCACGCTCGAATACAAGCCGACCAAGGCCGGCGGCGGCGGCCCGCTGAAGATGCTGCTCTGGCAGGCCCCGACCCTGCTCAACCCGCATTTCGCCTCGGGCACCAAGGACCAGATCGCCTCGCGCGTCTTCTACGAGCCGCTCGCCGGCTGGGACAAGGAAGGCAATCTCATTCCGCAGCTCGCGGCCGAGGTCCCGACCCGCGCCAATGGCGGCCTGTCGGAAGACGGCACCTCCGTCACCTGGAAGCTGAAGCCGGGCGTGAAGTGGCATGATGGCAAGCCGCTCACCGCCGACGACGTCGTCTTCACCTGGGAATATGCCGCCGACCCGGCGACCGCCGCCTACACTTCCGGCGCCTACAAGGACATCAAGGTCGAGAAGGTCGACGATCTCACCGTCAAGGTGATCTTCGCCAAGCCGACGCCGTTCTGGGCCGATCCCTTCGTCGGCGTCGCCGGCATGATCATCCCGAAGCATCATTTCGGCGACTACAAGGGCGCCAAGTCGCGCGAGGCTCCGGCCAACCTGAAGCCGGTCGGTACCGGCCCCTACAAGTTCGCCGACTTCAAGCCGGGCGACATCCTGACCGGCACCATCAACACCGAGTACCACGTCGCAAACCGGCCGCATTTCGACACCTTCGAGATCAAGGGCGGCGGTGACGCGGTCTCGGCGGCGCGCGCCGTGCTGCAGACCGGCGAATACGACTACGCCTGGGATACGCTGGTCGAGGACGAAGTCCTCAAGCGCATGGAGACCGGCGGTCGCGGCAAGATCAGCGCTGCGGCAGCTGGCGACATCGAGTTCATCACGCTCAACACGACCGACCCGTGGACCGAGGTCGATGGCGAGCGCTCGAGCGTCAAGACCAAGCACCCGACCCTGTCGGACCCGGCCGTGCGCCAGGCGATCAACCTGCTGATCGACCGCGACTCGATCCAGAAGTTCATCTATGGCCGCGCCGGTTCGGCGACGGCGAGCTTCGTCAACGAGCCCAAGCAGTTCAAGTCGCCGAAGCTGAAGTATGAGTTCAGCATCGAGAAGGCCAACAAGATCCTCGACGATGCCGGCTGGAAGAAGGGCTCGGACGGCATCCGCGAGAAGGATGGCAAGAAGCTGAAATACGTCTACCAGACCTCGATCAACGCCCCGCGTCAGAAGGTCCAGGCGATCATCAAGCAGGCCTGCCAGCGTGCCGGTATCGACCTCGAGCTCAAGTCGGTCACGGCTTCGGTGTTCTTCTCGTCGGACGTCGCCAACCCCGACACCTATACCAAGCTCTATGTCGACATGGAGATGTACACCACGACGCAGCCGCAGCCCGACCCGGAGCGCTTCCTGAACCAGTTCGTGTCCTGGGAAGTCGCCAACAAGGAGAACAAGTGGCTGGGCCGCAACGTCTCGCGTTACACCGATCCGGCTGCCGACGAGGCCTACAAGGCCGCCCAGAAGGAACTCGACCCGGCCAAGCGCGCCGAGCTCCTGATCAAGGTCAACGAGATCTTCTGCGAAGCCAACGTCATCCTGCCGATCCTGTCGCGCAAGAAGGTCGTCGCCGCGGCGCTGAGCCTCTCGCACGACCACTCGGGCTGGGACGTCGACACCTGGAACCTCGCTTCCTGGTACCGCAGCTAAGCGCCAGAAAGCCCTTTGCGAGCCCGTCTCGCGAAGGGCTGCCTTGGG
>NZ_JBIWYK010000543.1:0-1867 GCF_044752385.1 Allobosea sp. CER48
CGGAATCGGCGCCTGCCGGGCGTCGGCATCGCGAGGGGGACGGCAGGGAATGGGACGGCTTTCGACACATGTGCTCGACACGGTCAACGGCCGCCCCGCCGCGGGCGTCGCGATCTCGCTGGAGCGGCTCCACGCCGACGGCTCCCGGGAGAGGCTGGCGCAGCTCGTCACGAACGCCGACGGCCGTACCGACGCCCCGCTCCTGTCCGGGACCCTCCTGCCCGGCAGCTATGAGCTGAGCTTCGCGATCGGCGCCTATTTCCGGGGCCTCGGCACCGCCCTGCCTGAGCCCGCCTTCCTCGATCTCGTCCCGATCCGCTTCGGCATCTCCGAGCCGGAAGGGCACTATCACGTCCCGCTCCTGGCCTCTCCCTGGAGCTATTCCACCTATCGCGGCAGCTAGAGCACCCATGAGCCAGACGACCTACCCTCGCGACATGAAGGGCTATGGCCGCAATGCCCCTCACCCGCACTGGCCGGGCGAGGCCCGCATCGCCGTCCAGTTCGTGATCAACTACGAGGAGGGCGGCGAGAACTGCATCCTCCACGGCGACGCTGCCTCTGAGGCCTTCCTCTCCGAGATCGTCGGCGCGGCGCCCTGGCCGGGCCAGCGCCACATGAACATGGAGTCGATCTACGAATATGGCTCCCGCGCCGGCTATTGGCGGCTGTGGCGGATGTTCACCGAACGGAACATGCCGGTCACTGTCTTCGCGGTAGCGAGCGCCCTTGCCCGCTATCCGGAGATCGTCGGCTCGATGCAGGATGCCGGCTGGGAGATCGCGACACACGGCCTGAAATGGATCGACTACCGCGACACCCCCAAGGAGCGCGAGCGCGCCGACATCCTGGAGGCGATCCGGATCCAGACGGAACTGGCCGGCGAGCGGCCGCTCGGCTGCTACCAGGGCCGCACCTCCGAGAACACCATCCCGCTGACGATGGAGGAAGGCGGCTTCCTCTACACCGCCGACGTCTATGCCGACGAGCTGCCTTACTGGCTTTCAGGCGCGAAGGGGCCGCAGCTCGCCGTGCCCTACACCCTCGACGCCAACGACATGCGCTTCGCCACGCCGCAGGGCTTCAATACCGGCGACCAGTTCTTCACCTACCTGAAGGACTCGTTCGACACGCTCTATGCCGAGGGCGAGACCGCGCCGAAGATGATGTCGATCGGCCTGCATTGCCGCCTCGTCGGCCGCCCGGGCCGCGCCGCGGCGCTCGCCCGCTTCCTCGACTATGTCAGGAGCCACGACCGGGTCTGGGTGGCGACCCGTCTCGACATCGCCCGCCACTGGGTCCGGACACACCCCCCGGCCGGCGGCTATGTGCCTTCGAGGCTGCCCAGGGCGCTATTCACCGAGGTGTTCGGCCGCGTTTGGGAGCATTCGCCCTGGATCGCCGATGCCGCCTACGACTCCGGGATCGGCGCGGCCGAGGATACCGCGGAAGGCCTCCACGCAGCGATGGTCACGGCGATGCGCAACGGCACGCCAGCGCAGCGCAAGGCGCTGCTCACGGCCCATCCCGACCTCGCCGGCAAGCTCGCCGCAGCAGGCGGGCTCACGCCGGAATCGACGCAGGAGCAGGCCGGCGCGGGGCTCGATCGCCTCACCAGCGACGAACGCGTTCGCTTCGTGGCACTGAACGAAGCCTACAAGGCACGTTTCGGAATCCCCTTCATCATGGCGGTGAAAGGGGCGGCCAAGGCCCAGATCCTTGCCGCGTTCGACGAGCGGTTGAAGAACGCGCCCGAACAGGAACTCGCAACCGCCCTCGCCGAGGTCGAGAAGATCGCGCTGTTCCGCCTCAAGGCGCTGCTCCCGGCCGGCTAGGCGGCGCGATCCAGCTTCAGCGCCGGAGCGCG